>JBEKJJ010000073.1:0-28956 GCA_050011295.1 Bryobacteraceae bacterium | reverse complement strand
CAAAAGCACGCCGAACGCGCTCTCGAGCTGAGACCAACGTCGGCTATGGCGCGCTATGAAGTCGCGCGCGTTCAGCGATCGCGAGGAGATATTGAGGCGGCCGTTCGCAACTTCGAGAAGGTGATCGCCCAGGAACCGGATTGGCTACGCCCGCATATTGAATTGGCCGCGCTCTACTATCGCCTCAACCGGCCTGAGGACGGACAGAAAGAACGCGCAATCGTGGACAAAATGTATATGCAGGGCAAGAAAGCGGGGCCGGACGCGGACACCGGCCGCTAGCGGGGTTCCTTCACCTGAACCACTCGGTCGGCGGCGATGTTTTGCAATTTTTGGACTATGCCGGAGGGCCAGCGAATCTCGACGGACAGGGCTTTGTCGTCCGAGCCCAGGCCGAAATGCACGGGACCATCGCTTGAGGATGCATAGCAGAAGCTGGTGGTCATGTGGTTGTACTGGCTGCCGCTTTTGGTGGTGACTTTCACTTCTGCGCCGATACCGTCGCGATTGCTCTTGGTTCCTTCTAGCGCGATATCCAGCCAGTGTCCAGTGCCTTCACTTCGGTTCATCCAGATTTGCGCCGGTTTGCTCAAGGCAGTGGCCACTACATCGACACGGCCGTCGTCGTCCAAGTCGCCAAAAGCGCAGCCGCGGTTGCGTGCAGGTCCGGCAGCCTGGAGCCCAGCCTCTTCTGTTAAGGCCTGCCACTTGCCAGATGGTCCCGGATTTCGGAAGACGGTGTTGAGTTGATCGACGATCGTGCCGGGTAAGTTATGCGACACCGCATCCCCGCGGGTGACGAACAAATCCTTCCAGCCGTCATTATCGAAGTCATAAAATGCCGCGCCGAAGGCCGCCATGGGCAAGGTCAGAGCGCGTAGCCCGGTTTCGGCCGTCACTTCGCGGAATTCGTGGCCGTTTAGGTTCTTGAGCAGCGGGAAGGTTTGCTTGCTCAGCGCCACGTACGCGATGTCCGGGAGGCCGTCGTTATCGAAATCACGGAAATCCGCCCCCATTCCTCCGACGAAGTTCCCATCCTCCGGTAAAGCTACGCCGGCAGGGAACGCGACTTCCTCGAATTTTGTCCCCAGATTATGAAAAAGGAAGGTGTAGAATGTGTCGTTCGCGATGAAGATATCGGGGCGGCCGTCGCGGTCGTAATCGGCTACGCCGATGCCCATCCCCTTACCTATGTGATTGCGGATTCCCCACTTCTCGGAAACGTCTTCGAAAGTGCCGTCGCCCTTGTTGAGGTACAGCTCATTGGGAAGACCCTGATAGGATCGGGGATTGCAATACTCCGACAGGTCCTCATGCCAGCATTTGGGTTCGTTTTGAAAATTCCAGCGAACGTAGTTGACTACGAACAGATCTAGTAGGCCGTCGTTATTCACATCTACCCAGGCTGCGGTCACTCCCCAGTGGGGCCCAAATTCAGGATCTGGCCGGTTAAGGCCAGCTTTTGCAGTAACATCCGTGAATGTGCCGTTTCCGTTGTTGTGGTAGAGCGTATTGTGGTGGACACCGGCGACGAATAGATCGGGATATCCGTCATTATCGAAATCACCGACCGCGACCCCCATGTCGTAGCCCGTTCCCGGGAGTCCAGCTTGGCTTGTAACGTCAGTAAACGTACCGTTACCATCGTTACGAAAAAGGCGATTGTAAAATTTAACGTCGTCTTTTTTCAGCGTGGCGAGATTGGCGCCATTGGTGAAGAAGATATCCGGACGGCCATCCTTGTTGTAATCAAAGACGGCGACGCCTCCGGCCATTGTGGCTGGTAAGTGGCGGGATTCGGTTTCGGCGTTCTCGAGGCGGAAGGGCACCGACTTAAGGGCGAAGAAGATGGGGGAGTGGGGGGCGCTTCCCGGGATTGCAATCATCGCGCAGGCGAGAGCGAGTAGAATCCCACCAGCTGCGACCAATGATTTGCGCCTCATAAACTTAAGAATACCTTGGTGCGGAGGGAGCAGAAGCCAAAAAAGAGGGGCGGCACGTTGGCCGCCCCGTTCCTGATCGTGCTTGCTGAGATTGACCGAGTTTAGAAGTTGTACTTTAGCGCGAATTCGATGACGCGCCGGTTCACCGTATACAACGGGTAGCCCGTTGTGTTGGCATTCTGGTTAGTTTGCGTCAGGTTGCCGGCGGCGTTCGAGAACTTCAACTGAATGTCGGCGTTGTTATTCAGCGCGTTGAACTCCGGCAGCGGGTGGTTCAGGAAGTTGAAGGCTTCAAAGCGCAGTTGAATCTTCTGTTTCTCCCTGATGGCGAAGTTTTTATAGAGCGACAAATCGCTGTTGAACAACGCCGGGCCCTTGATGTACGGCCAGATGATGTTTCCAATCTGGCCCGGCGCCGGCGGAGCGAAGCAGTTGGGATTGAAGTATTGTCCGGACTTGAGGTTTGCACCCGGGTTGCAGGTCAACACGGGAAGCAGCCCCATTGACGTAGTTCCCAGATAGGTCTGCGCGCTGACTGGGCCAGACGCGACGTTCCCGTAGGTAGCGTTCAGATCGGCGTTGCTGTTCGCGCCCGTAAGGGGTTGGAGCGGCGGACCGCTCTGCCATTGTGTAATGCCGGAGAACTCCCAACCGTTTACAACGCCGTTCAGGAACGCGTTGCTATGCGATGGACTGGGCAGGTTGATGACGTAAGCCGCATTGAAGATGTGCGAACGGTCATAGGCCAACACACCGTAGTTGGCTCCCAAGCTATATGGATATTCGGCCGCGCCGGCCTGGTTACCGTTGAAAGTTTGGCCATCGCGGGTTCCCAACACCTTACTGAAGGTGTAATTGGTGGTAAATGTCATGCGCCCGGTCTGCTTCTGCCAGGTGGTGATCAGCGCATTGTAGTTGGAATATCCGCCATGGGTGAACAACTGGATGCCGGTGTAGTGTTGCAACGGATAGTAGTCGTTGGCCGGGAAGCTGCCGCTGAACGGATTGTTTACCACGCCGGTCAATGGATCGGGCTTGTAGAACGCGCCAATCGGAATGAGATCCTGGTCGGAAAGGGTACCGTCCAGAATCTGGTCGCGGCTGGCGCTGCCGTTATATCCGATTTCCACCAGGGATCTCCAGGGCGCCCGTTGAGAAATGGTGAAGTTGTAAGTCATGGCGTAGGGGACTCTGGAGTCACCTTCCTGATCGACGCCGTTGATATTGCCGCCCAAGCCGGCGGGACCTTGGGCCGGGGAAAACTGGTTAAACGAGTTGTAACCGATGCAGCAATTCCAAGTGGTGCCCTGAGATTGAACGCCCAGGGGAGCGTTGTAGTTGGCGCTGCCCATATTGTTGGCGGAAGCCTGATAACGGAAGACGCCAAAGCCGCCGCGGAGCACAGTGTTGCCGGTTCCGAAGACATCATAAGCCACGCCAAGCCGGGGCTCATAAAAGAACGCCTTGGACGGAACCCCCGAGATCGGAATGCTGGGATCGATGCCGTGCCATAACAGGCCGGTCCAAGCGCCGGCGGCCGACGTGGGGTTATAGGTGGAGGGATTCCAAACCGCCATGCCCTGGTTTCCGGTGGTAAACCAGTTACCGATGTGCTCTGCCCGGACACCCAATGTAAGGGTCAGCCTGCGATTCACCTTCCATTGGTCGTTCAGGAACCAGGAGTATTGGTAATATCTGACGTCCTGAACCAGGGATTGGTCGGACTGGAAGAAACCAGCGATGCGGCCCGTGGCAAAATCAGCGGCGCCGTTCTTGGTGGTGTTGGCGCCGTAGGTCTCGAATTCCAGAGTGCCCTGGGTAGAGTACTGGAAATTGCTTCCGGCTTGCTGGTTGCGTGCAAAATCCCAGTAAAAGCCGACCTTGAACGTGTGGGTCTTCCACACTTTAGTAATGTTGTCGGAAATATTGGGTGTCGCTGAGTACTTCCCGAAATCGGTGCCCTGGAAGCCTTGCCCGAAGGATGGTGTGAAGTATCCGGGCGCCGCCTTGCTCCAACTAATGGTATTGGGGATCTGCGGCGTGTATTTGTCGGCGAACAAGCCGGTCATGCTAAACCCGAGAGTGGAGGGGTTCACGGCACCGGGGTTCGCCAATGCGATGGGGTTGAGGAACGTGGCTTCCGCGAAGACGAACTCGTTGGTCAACGTAGGCGAGAACACGTGCGTGACGTTGGCGCTGTAAACCTGGGATACCTGGTTGGCCGGCATCTGCGATGGATACGGAAGATCGTTCCCGGTGCCCCACCAAATATTGTTGGGGTTCAGGTCAAGTTCATCCTGACGGTTCCAGGAGAAAAAGATCTTGGTTTTGTCGCTGACATTGTAATCTCCACGCAAACGCAGTTCCCAGCGGTTAATGGGCAGGTTCAAGACCTGCTGATAGTTCGCGCCGATGGGGTTGGAGGTCGGGCTGATGTTCGGCGCCGGGAACGTTTTGTAGAGCGCCACGGAATCCTGGTTGATCATGCTGGCGGGAATAATCCCACCCGGGAAAGTGACGCCGTTCGTGCAGGCGCTGGCGCATGGGGCGACGGCATTATTGCCAAAGGTGCCGTTGGCGAAGGTGGACCCGAGGCTGGCCAGATAGGACGGACTGAAGTTGCCGTTCATCATTTGTTGGGTCGGAATGAAGCGCTCATTTACGCTTCCCGACGGATTCTGGTCCATATACTCGTAAGCCGCGTAGAAGAACAATTTGTCGTGATTGCGGTTAAAGTTGGTGTGGGGGATGATTACTGGTCCGCCGAAATCGCCGCCGGGGTAATAATAAGAATCCTGGGGTTTGGTCGGTACGGCGGTAGCTTTAAAGAGCGAGTCTTCCGAGTTGAAAACACCATTGCGAGCGTAGAAATAGGCTTGCCCATGGAATGCGCTAGAACCGCTCTTGCCGATGGCCTGGAATGTAACCGGGCCTTTGGCGAATTCCGCGCCATACGCGTTCGTCAACAACGAAACTTCCGCAATCTGATTCTGGTTGATGTTGGAGGTCTGAGTTCCACCGTTGCCAGGATCTAGCAAGTTCGCGCCGTCCACAGTCATAGTCAGAGCGCCATAGAGCTGTGTGCCTTGCGCTGACATGGTACCGATGGGACCGGTATTGCTCTGGGTGGTCAAACTGCTGAACATGGACTGGGTGAGGCCCTGTGCGTTAGCCATGCCGGGCATGATCTTCATCAATTCGGCGGCGTCGCGACCCTGGATGGCTAGTTCCGTGATCATATGTTCGTTCAGGGTATTGGTGACAGCACCAGTGTCGGTCGGCACTATTACTTCGCCAGACGCTACCACGTCGATTTCCTGTTTGGCCGTGCCCACCTGCAACGCGATATTAGGGATACTCAGGTTGCCGCCCTGCGTCAGGACGATCTGGCGTTCCTCCCAGGTTCTGAACCCGTCGGCGGAGATTGTCAAGGTATAGGAACCAGGGTAGACGGATGGGAAATTGAAGATCCCAGCGTTGTTCGATACTGAATCGCGCTTGCCCTTGGTGGCCTCATCGGTGAGCACTACCGTGGCCTTGGGAATAACGGCACCGCTCGAATCGGCTACTGTGCCGCTGATGGATCCAGTGGCACTCTGGCCCAGCAAAGACAAGCTGCTGAACAGGAAGGTGAACAAGAGACCTACGAGGAGGTAGGCCTTGGAACTGAGGATCCGCGTGGATCTTGAATCAGACATGTGATTTCCCCCAAACAAGTTGTACTAACCCAAACCGAGGATTCCATTCTAGATTGTAGTCAATAGTATTTATAGGTTATTCCCGTTACCGCAACGGCTTGTATCCCCGTTACCTTGTAGATCCAACAACGTACAAGAAAATCTATGGCGTTACATGGCACTCTATGCTATGATTACAGGCAATGTTTGAGGTTAAGGTCGCGCCCTCCACGGGGGAGGCGAGGGCGGAGTTGGAATCCGTTCTCGCGTCGACTCTGTTTGTCCGATCGCCCAGATTGTCGCGGTTGCTGCAATATTTGTGCAACAAATATCTGGAAGGGGCCACGGAGGAGGTTAAAGAATATCAGATCGGGGTGGAAGTGCTGGGCCGGCCGCCCTCCTTCGATCCGGCCGAAGACGCCGCCGCCAGGGTGGAAGCGCACCGGCTGCGAAAACGGCTGCGGGAGTATTACGAAACGGAAGGCCGGACGCATTCGCTGAGGATTGAAGTGCCGTTGGGCCATTATGCGGTGGTGTTCCAGCCGATGACGGCGGAGCCTACGCCGGAAGAGAAAGAAGATGAGACTCAAGCCGGTCAAGCGCTGGCTCCCCCCGCCGTTACCCCGCCCCCGACTGTCGAAGCACCGGCGGGCTGGCGCTTCAACAATCGAATCGTTGGGCTGATTGCCCTTGGAGTGGTTCTGCTCGGGGCCGCCGTGGTGGCTCTCGCCTGGCATCGCGGAACAAACCCAACGCCGGTTGGGTCGAAGGGTGCAGCGCCCGCTAGCGCTGCGGCGCCCAGCATCCCAAAATCTCTGCCTTCCGGGCTCGCGGCCGCCGGATCGGTTCGAATCGCCTGTGGGCGCACCAAGACTCATACCGACCGCGGTGGTGAAGTATGGGATGCCGACCGGGATTATGAGGGTGGAACGGGATTCGAGATTCACCGGCAGTATATCGCGCGAGCCTATGACCCTCGGCTTTTTCAAACCGGTCGCAGCGGCAACTTCACTTATAAGATTCCGCTGGCCCCCGGCGTCTATGAACTGCACTTGTACTTTAACGAGAGCACCTACGGTCCCTCTATGCCTGCCGGCGGCGGCGAGATCAGCCGGATTTTCGAGGTGCGGGCGAATGGGACGCCGATTCTCCCGCGTTTCGATATCTACGCGGACGCAGGCGGATCGAATATCGCCGATGTACGGGTGTTCAAAGATATCACTCCAGGCCCGGGCCAAGTGCTGACGCTATCGTTTCAAGGCCTGACCGGAGTTCCGCTGGTAAATGCCATCGAGCTGGTACCGGCCAATCCGCATCGGTTGAATCCGATCAGGCTCACGGCGCAAGACGGGTTCTACACGGATTCGACCGGGGCGGTCTGGAAACCGGACCGCTATTACAATGGCGGCCAGAACGCCAGCCACGCGGTGGAGATCCACGGCACGCGGGATCCCGATCTTTACTCCCGCGAACGCTACGGCCGCTTCGATTATGCGATTCCCGTGGATAAAGGAACCTACCGGTTGTCGCTGTATTTCGCCGAGGAATATTTTGGCCCGGGAGGTACGCTAGGCGGTCAGCCGGGAACCCGCGTTTTTGACGTAAGCTGCAACGGCGTAGCCTTGCTGCGCGAGTTCGATCTGTTGAAAGAAGCCGGACTGGGACAAGCCATAGTGAAGACGTTCCATGGATTGACTCCCAACGGCCAAGGCACGTTGCTGGTGTCGTTTTCTCCGATTCACGATTATGCTTCGCTTTATGCGGTGGAAGTGATCGACGAATCGAATTGAGGCGGGGGAAAAGGCACCGACTCCGTTGAAGACGACTCGTGGCGCACACACTTTTTGCGTGCCATGTTCGCACTCCTGCGAACACCTTTTTCGACCCAACCCAAGCGTTCACACGAGTGTGAACGCGGCACGCCGGGGGCGTGCGCCACGGGGTCTTCAGGCCCATGGGAATTCCCTCGATCATTACCGAACCCGAGCGTAAGGTCACGCTGGGCCGGTGTCGCCGCCCAAGGCGATGACGAAGTATTCGGTGGGACTATCGCCTGGGTTTTTCCAGCCGTGTTGGTGGTTGGAGGCGACATAGGCGACGGAACCCGGAGTGAGCCGCGTAGTTTGGCCGTCGATGGTTACGTCCAAGATCCCTCGCTCGAGCAGCACCATTTCCTCATGAACATGTTTGTGTGGCGGATGCGGCTCCTGGCCGGGACCCAACTCGGTAAGATGCAACTCGATGGGGAATCCCGAATGCGTTTCGCCATTCAAAACTGCGCGGCCCTTGTTCTGTCCGTTCACGCGCACCGGGAGATCCTCGTAGCGGAAAACGCCGGCGGGTAGAATTTTCTGCTGCTGGGCGACAGCCGTTCGGGAGAGCAAAGCCGGCAGCAGGAGTGGAAGGTCACGGCGAGAGTATTTCAAAGTTGTTACCTCCTCGACCAAGTCTAGCGTGATGTTCGCTTAAGATCTGGATGTGGAAGTTCGCCGGAATCGTAGGACGCGCATTCCCGCGAGGAGAACGATCAGGGTAGAGACACCTACCGGCAGCCACATGATGGAGGATTCCTGTGGCTGCGCCGAAAAGGCCTCCGGATTCATGGAAATCGATTCTCCGTTCGGCGGCTGCGCCTGAACCTCCAACGAGAAAAATAGATCCGCTCGAAGTACGCCGCCGGTGGCGGAGAACGGGCTTTGGTTCAATGTTTGACCGTCACCGGCTTCGCAACCTGTCGAGTCTGTTACGGCTGTCCTGACAGGGAATGGGATGTTGCCGGCCGGCGTGCAGCCAGCTTCGGAGTTTGTATTGACATCCGAAGCGCCGATTTCTGAAAAAGAAGAAATATCGATCCAAACGTTGTCTGGCCCCACATCCCCGAAGAATTCGCGTGTTGCGGGCTGCGGGTCCGACCCGTAACTGGTAAGTGCGTCGCCATTGACGCTGGGCGCCACGGCCATGAAGAACACACAGGCAAGCAGTACGCGCACGGGAGTCAGGAAGTCCCTCATTGGGTCAGCTCCAGATGTTCCAGGTTTTTGAGTGATCGAGAGACGGGCTCGTCTAGTGACCTTACGCCGGTCACCAAAGGTCTGAAGGTACAGAGTAAGTATGCGGCCTCGGGGAATGACGTGTCAATGGATCATCGATAGATTTAATTGATGGGGTCGAATCGGCCGGCAGATCGCGCTTAGCAGAAGACATGCGGTAGAATCACACTCAATCGGCCTCGTCGCCGCATTCGCCCCGTTGCCCAGAAAGTTGCGCGGATGTTTGCGATGTTGCGTCTAATTTTCTCCAACATTCTCCGGCGGTTCACGATTTGCTCACTCGCGATGGCACTGATTGCGTCCGCACCGGTGCGCGCCGCTACACCTTCGTTTACGGTGGGGTGGTCCGTTTACGTGGGCTGGAATCCGTACTACTACATGGCGAAATCTGGGATTCTGCGCAGGTGGGCCGCGAAGTATGGAATCGACATCCGCGTGCAGCGCTTCGATTATGCGCCGTCGTTAGATGCATTCGTCGCCAAGAACATTGACGCTTGCGCGATGACGAACATGGAGGCGCTGGACATGCCGGCTGCGGCGGGGGTGGACACCACGGCCATCATCGTCGGCGATTATTCGAACGGCAACGATGCCGTGATCGTGCGCCAAAATCTGACGCTGGCGCAGATCCCCGGAAAGCAGGTGATGCTGGTGGAGAAGACCGTGTCGCAGTACCTGTTCGAGCGCGCCATGGCCATCAACGGCCTCGCAGCGCAAATCCGGCAGGTGCATTATTTGAACACTTCAGATTCGGATATCGCGTCGGCGTTCCTGACCAATCCGAGCAAGCCGGTGGTGGTGACATGGAAACCGCTGGTCTCGCAAATTCTGAAAGCCAAGGACGTCAAGGTGGTTTTCAATTCGTCGCAGATCCCGGGAGAGATTCTGGATTTGCTGGTGGTGCGCAGTGAAGTTCTCAACCGGGCGGATGGTTCAGGCCAGAAGTTCGCGAAAGCGATTACCGGGGCGTGGTACGAAGTGCTGAAGTTGATGTCAGCGCCCGGGCCAGCTTCCGACAAGGTATTGACGGAAATCGCGGAAGCATCGCAGGATTCGCTGGTATCCTACCGCGAGCAGCTGGCAACCACGCATATGTTTTACACACCGCAGGCAGCGGCGGAAATGGCCTCCTCGGCCGACATTAGAAAAACCATGGACTTGGTGCGCCGGTTCTGTTTCCAACATGGGCTGCTGGGTGAAAAAACACAATCCGTGGATGATGTTGCGGTTCAGTTTCCCGACGGCGCGGTGCTGGGGAAGCCGGAACGAATCCGATTCCGTTTCAGCGCGGCGTATATGCAGCTTGCAGCGCAGGGAAAATTGTGAGCTTTTTACGGATTCATGCGCAGCCAGGCCGCACCGCAGTCTGGACACTGTCGTGGTTTCTGTTCGCCGCGGGAATCGTTGTTTACTTCTATGTGGCCGAGCAGCGTCATCGCGAGAATCCGGACGATCGCGTGATGCCCACGATATCGCAAATGGTGCGCGGATTTTCGGACGCCGCGCTCAAGCCCGCCGAGGAGGAAGAAACGCAGACCGGCGGTGGATCGTCCATTGTGGCGCGCTTCCGGGCCAGCATGCTGTGGAAGGACACGCTGGCCAGCGGACGGCGCTTCGTGATCAGCGTGGCGCTGCTGTTTCCGGCGGTGCTGCTGGGCCTGCACATGGCGATGTTTCCGGTAATCGGCGCATTCTTCCTGCGCTTCATTCTATTCTTTGACAAAATCGTCGCGCTCTCGTTGCTGCCGATCTTGTTTATCGCCTTCGGCATCGATGAGCTTTCAAAGATCATGCTGATCGTGATTGGCGTCGCGCCGACCATCATTTTGGACACGTTTAATCTCAGCAAGAGCGTTCCACGCGAACAAGTCGTCAAGGGATTCACGCTGGGCGCGAGCGATTTTTCCATCACCTATCGAATCGTCTTCAAGCAGATCTGGCCGCGCGTGTTAAATAGCATCCGTCTGAACCTGAAAGCGGTGATGCTGTTCCTGTTCGCAGGAGAAATGATTGCTTCCACCGACGGATTGGCCTATCGGATCGCCTTGCTGCGCCGGCACATGGGGATGGACATCATCATTCCTTACGTGCTGTGGGTTGCGTTGCTGCTGTTTCTGGTGGATTTCGGGATGAACAAGCTCAACCACAAGCTGCATCCCTGGTTCGAGGAGCGTTGATGCACGCGGCAATTCAAATCGATCGCGTGCATGTCGATTATCCGGTGGCCGGACAGACCGCGCGCTCCGTGTTGAATGGTATTTCGCTCCAAATCGAGAGCGGTGAGTTTGTGGCTGTTGTGGGTGAAACGGGTTGCGGAAAATCGACTCTACTGCGGCTGATTCTGGGTGAAGAGAAACCAACGCGAGGCCGCGTCCTGGTAAATAGCTTTGAGCGGAGCCAGCCGGACCGGCATTGCGGTTATGTGCCGCAGAAGTATTCGCTGTTTCCCGACAAGACTGTTTTAGATAACGTCACGTTCGGCCCGGAGGTGAGCGAATTCGGCGCGTGGTCCGTGCTGCGGCGCGTCTATTCGAAACGGATGCGCGGCTTTCGCGAGGAAGCGCTACGATACTTGCGGCACACTGGACTCGATGAATCCGACGCGCGCAAATATCCGCACCAGCTCTCGGGCGGAATGCAGCAGCGCGTGGCCATCGCCCAGGCGTTGATGATGAAGCCGCCGATTCTGCTGATGGACGAAGCTTTTTCCGCGCTGGATCCAGGCACGCGGACCGGAATGCAGCGGCTGATCAAGACCCTGTGGCGCGAGAGCGGCACCACTATTGTTTTCGTCACCCACAACACGCGCGAAGCAGTATGTTTGGGAACGCGCATTATCGCGCTGGCGAAAGACGGCGACGGAAATCGCGGGTCGTCTGTCGCGTTGGACCTGGCCGTTCCGCATCTCGATTTCGATTCGGATGAAGGCGACATCGCCGGGCTGATTCGCACCGTGGAATCGGCGACCGTGCGGGAACGGCCTCTCGTTTACAATTAACCAATGTCATTTTATAAACGTCACGCGCCCGGTCATCGCGGGCATCAGCGCCCTCTGCCCGATTTCAGTGAGATGGAGGGGATGCGGGCGCTGAAGCAGGAAACCGCGATCCCTTCGCGCCAGTGGGAAGAAGAAGTTCGCCGCGGCAAAGAGTTCGGCCTGCAGTGCGTCGATTCCATCGAGGACAAATCCGAAATCAGTTGCTTCCAGCGCGGAGAATTGCCGCACTGGTCCGGGATCAACACGTTCTTGAAGACGCATTATCTTGAGGACGTGCGAAAAGTGGGCGAGTACGATGTCGCTTTTCTAGGCGTACCTTTTGATATCGGGACCACGTATCGGGCCGGTACGCGGTTCGGTCCGCAGGGAATCCGGCGCATTTCGTCACTTTACACGACTTACAATTTCGAGTTGGGCGTGGACCTGCGCGAGTCGCTGAAGATGTGCGACGTCGGCGACGTTTTCTGTCCGGCCAATATCACCAAGAGCCACGATCAGATAACGAAAGCCGTGGCGCACATTTTATCGCAGGGAACTTTGCCGATGATCATGGGCGGCGATCATTCCATCGGTTATCCATGCGCGCGCGGAGTGGCCCAGTGCATTGAGGGTAACATCGGCATCATACACCTGGATCGTCACATAGACACTCAGGAAAAGGACATGGATGAGATCATGCACACCTGTCCGTGGTTTCATGCCACCAACATTCCGAATTGTCCGCCCACCAATCTGGTGCAAGTGGGCATCGGCGGATGGCAGGTTCCGCGGCCGGGCGTGAAGAAGGGGCGCGAGCGCGGGTCGACAGTGCTGACCATTCAGGATATCGAGCGTATCGGAATTGATAAGACCGTTGAGATTGCGCTCGAAGTTGCGTGGAAGGGCGCGTCCGCGGTGTATCTGTCGTTCGACGTGGATTCAGTGGATGCGGGCTTCGTGCCCGGCACTGGATGGCCGGAACCGGGCGGATTTCTGCCGCGTGAAGCGCTCGCGATTTTGAAAGGTGTCGCGAAGGAGGGGGTGGCCGCGATGGAGGCCGTGGAAGTTTCGCCGCCCTACGACATTTCGGATATCACCGCGCTGGTAGCTGTTCGCGCCATGGTGGATGTGCTGGCGACGATGGTGAAGCACGACCGGATTGGTGGAAGGCTGGCGTGATGGGGGCCGTGTGGCGCGATTCATAATCGCCAGCGATTTTGCCGCGCCGGCGGTGCAGCTCGAAGGTGTCCGTCAGGCTTGCGCGCGCGTTTTGGGATTCGATCCGGATGTGCGGCTTGCGGCTGTCGAAGATTTGCAAATTGAAGCGGGCGCCGAGACTTTCGTTATCCCGGCGGCGCTGGATTTCAGCTTGTGTCAACGCGAGCAACTTGGTCGGGTGCTCGGGGAAGCGCGGCGAGAGCATCCCGATGCGGTGATCCATCATGATGATGTTGATCCTGGACATCCACTGGTGGTGGGTGCGTTCGCGGATCAGGTTGGCCGCGCGATACAAGCGATGGGCGTGCCACCACAGCGCTGCGGTTTGGTGCTGGCTCCGAGCGGCCACGGAGATTCCGCCAGCCGCGCGCAGAGTTATCGTCTTGCACGGTTGCTTTGGGAAGAGTTGGGATTGGCCCGCGCCGAGGTTGGATTTGTTCGTCATGCGCAGCCGTTTCTCGCGACTGTGTTTGAAAAATGCGCTGCGGAACCACTGACGTGGCTGGTGCTGGCGCAGTCCCAATGGGAAACAGAGCATGTGCAATACGCGCGTGTGATGCTGGAGAATCTGCGCGAGAGCGCTATGTTGACCATGGTGGACCCGCCGGGAGCGCATCCCATGTTCACGGCTTGGTATGCGCAGCGGATCGTAAAGTTGTGGCAGGAGAAGCGGGCTCGCGATACAGTTCGCGTTGCGTCAGGGAAGCGCGCTTCCACATCGCCCGCGATTTGGAAACAGGGGTGCGGCGTGATCGCGCGTGTCGCGGACCGGCCGTCTATCGCCGCGGTCTTGGAGGAGATTCTGCCGGCATCGGCGCCCGAAAGAATTCTGGTGAAAGTTACCTGGCATGGCTACGCCACCGGAACGTATACGGATCCGGCGGCGCTGGATCTATTGTTGAACGCGCTGCCGGCGCCGGCGATCATTTTGGAAGGGCACACCACCAGCCGCAATCTAGGCGGCGCGCGGTTCGATTGGGAAACAGATGCCAAGGAGAATCGTGCGTGGATCCGGCAGCAGGAAGCGGAATATCTGCGGCGGACCGGCTTGGCGGATGTCATGGCGCGGCATCGCGCTCAATACGTAAACGTAACAGAAGCGTTTTGGGACGAGGAGCCCGAGACAGAAGCGATTCGGTTCATCCCGGATACTTTGCTTCAATTCCGCGGCAGTCCCTTGATCAGTTTTGCAAAATTCAAGGGGCCGACGAGGCTGGGAATCTCCAATCTGTTTGGGCTGATTCCGCAGCCGTTGCGGGACGCTTGGCACGGGCCGAATATCACTTGGTTTGCGCGCGCCTGTTGCGATGTGGCGAAGCTGTATGGATCGCAGTTCGAACTGTGTGGCGTGGTGGAGGGTCTGTTTTCCGCGGTGCGCTGGAATCGGAATGGACTGTATCGAAGCCGCTGGGGAAATTACGATTTGATTCGGGACTCGGGATTGATTACCGCGAGCCGCGGCCTGGTTTCGGCCGATATCCTGGCTTCGCGGCTGCAAGGGCAGGACGTGGGGCGCAGTGCCTTCTTTGACGTTGTGCGGAAGGAGTTAGGGTGGGACGCTGAGGCGGCAGAGCGGCCGCTGCCGGAGGAGTTGGAGACAGTGCTTGCGTGACACGATAGTCTTGCTGCGGCTACAGCAGTTTGCCGATAGTGCGTTACCGATCGGCGGCGCGGCGCATTCCTTCGGATTGGAGTCGCTGGTGGATGCGGGGCTGCTGAGTACAGAAGGGCTGCAGGCGTTTTTAGAAGACTACATCCAGGAAGTGGGCGTGCTGGAGGCAGCGTACTGCGCTCGGAGTGCAATGGAGCCAGAACTCTTAACGTGGTTCGGCTGGAATCTCGAACTTGCAGCGCGCAAGCCGGCGCGGGAGTCGCGCGAGGCATCGGCGGCGATGGGGAAGCGCTTTCTCGATCTCGCGGCGCGGATCTCAGATAATGCTTTGCTCCGCAAGGCGGCCGATCATGGCGGTGAAGTTCATCTGGCGCTTTGCTTTGGACTTGCAGCAGGAGCGATGGGAGTTGAACCGATGTTCGCGGCGGCGGCATTCCTGCAGCAGTCGTCCACCACGCTGATATCTTGCTGTCAAAGGCTACTGCCGCTGGGACAGACTCGCGCCCAGGAGATTCTGTGGAATCTCAAACCGGCGATTGCCGAAGCGGCGCGACTTGGCGCGGATACGCTGCCTGGTGAGGTGTGCAGCTTTTCACCGGTACTCGACATCTCCTCTGCACGTCACCCGACTTTGCACACTCGCTTGTTCATTAGCTGAGATGCAACTGCACTTGTTGTTTGAACTGGACAAGCGCGGATCGACCATCCTGCGCGTCAAGACACAGCGGCCTCCATGGCGAGTGGTGCGTGGATTCGATGCGCCATCCGGCGAGAGGCTCGCGCACATCCACAATGTTTCTGGCGGGATTCTGGATAGCGATGCGTTGGAATGGCGCGTGGAAGTGGGGCCGGGCGCGCAGGCACAGCTCACTTCGACAGGCGCCACTCGCGTGTATCGCAGCCGGGCGCGCAACCGTGTGGCTACGCAGCGGGCTATCGTCACATTAGGCGAAGACGCGTATTTCGAATATTTGCCGGATCAATTGATACCTTTCGCGGGCTCGCGATTCGAACAGAGCACTAGAATCGAACTGGCCCGTGGCGCTTCGCTGATTTGGTGGGAGCTGATTGCGCCCGGAAGGGATGCTTCAGGCGAGCTGTTCGGCTATGAATCGCTGGCTTCAACGTTTTCTGTCTGCGCCTGTGGAGAACCAGTGGCGACCGAGCGCTGGAATCTGGTCCCTCAGAGCCGGCCGCTGGATTCGATGGCACGGCTGGGTCCGTACCGCTATTTCGCATCTTGCTACATTTGTCGCGCGGGCGAAGGTGCGAGTTACTGGCGGACGCTGGAGAATGAGCTGCAACTCGTGGCGGATCGCAGCGCTACCGCCGATGTATCATGGGGAATTACTTCACTACGGAAGCATGGTCTGCTGATCCGCGGCGTCGCGATGAGCGGGCGTCGCCTATCAGATGGACTGGTGGAGTTCTGGAGAGCCGCGAAATGGTCTCTTTGTGGCCGCGCTGCCACGCTTCCACGAAAAGTACATTAATCGAAGGGGGCGAATTGCATCTCACGCCGCGTGAACAGGAAAAGCTGATGATCTTCGTCGCGTCCGAGCTGGCTAAGAAGCGCCGGGCGCGGGGTTTGAAGCTAAATTATCCGGAAGCGATTGCGATTCTTTCCGCGGAGATCCTGGAAGCGGCGCGCGACGGTAAAAGCGTAGCCGATATTATGTCGCTGGGAAATTCCATACTGAAGCGGGACGACGTAATGGACGGAGTGGCGGAGATGATTCACGACGTGCAGGTAGAAGCCACGTTTCCGGACGGGACCAAGTTGGTTACGATTCACGATCCTATTCAATAAGGAGGCGCCATGCATCCAGGAGAATACATCTTCGCCGGCGGAGACATTGAATTGAACGCGGGGCGGGCGGTGGCGCGCGTGGTGGTTCGAAACACGGGGGACCGGCCGATTCAAGTGGGCAGCCATTATCATTTCTTCGAAGTCAACAAGGCGCTGGAATTCGATCGGCGCGCGGGGTATGGCATGCGCTTGGATATCGCGGCCGGTACTGCGATCCGTTTTGAGCCCGGCGAGGAGAAGGAAGTTCCGCTGGTGGCACTGGGCGGCGCGCGATCCGTTTATGGACACAACGGTCTGGTGAATGGACCGCTCAACGCGAATGGTCCGGGGCCGGCAAAATGAGCACAAGAATTCCCCGCCGCACTTATGCCGATCTTTACGGCCCTACCACCGGAGACCGAGTTCGCCTGGCGGACACCGAGCTGATTATCGAAGTTGAGAAAGATTACACCGTCTACGGCGACGAGATAACTTTTGGTGGCGGCAAGGTGATTCGCGACGGAATGGGTCAGAGCTCGACGGCCAAGCGCGAAACCGAGCAAGGCGCTCTCGACCTGGTGATCACCAACGCGTTGATCATCGACCACTGGGGCATCGTCAAGGCGGATATCGGGATTCGTGATGGCCGCATTGTGAAGATCGGGAAAGCCGGTAATCCGGATACGCAAGACGGCGTGGATCCAAGTCTGGTGGTAGGCGCAGCCACGGAGGTAATCGCAGGAGAAGGCAAGATTGTAACCGCAGGAGCGATCGACGCGCACATCCACTTTATTTCTCCGCAACAGATTTATGAAGCGCTTTCGAACGGCACCACTACCATGATCGGCGGTGGAACCGGCCCGGCAACCGGAACCAACGCAACCACTTGTACACCCGGCCGCTGGAATCTGGAACAAATGCTGCGCGCCGCTGAAGCTTGGCCGATGAATTTCGGATTCCTCGGAAAAGGGAACGCATCCGACAATGAGCCGCTGGCCGAGCAGATCCGCGCCGGCGCGTGCGGATTGAAGCTCCATGAAGATTGGGGAACCACACCGGCCGCGATAGATACGTGCCTGCGCGTAGCGGACGCTTACGATGTGCAGGTGGCGATTCACACTGACACGCTGAACGAAGCCGGCTTCGTGGATCACACCATCGCGGCGATCGCGGGCCGGACCATCCACACGTATCACACGGAGGGCGCCGGCGGCGGCCACGCGCCGGACATCATCAAGATCGCGGGTCTGCCAAATATTCTGCCGTCTTCAACCAATCCCACTCGGCCGCTGACGGTGAACACGATCGCCGAGCATCTGGACATGCTGATGGTCTGTCATCATTTGAATCCGATGGTGCCGGAGGATGTCGCTTTTGCCGAGAGCCGCATCCGGCAGGAGACCATTGCGGCCGAGGATATTCTGCATGATCTTGGCGTGATCAGCATGATGTCCAGCGATTCGCAGGCCATGGGCAGGATCGGTGAGGTTGTGACGCGCACCTGGCAGGCGGCGCATAAGATGAAGGTGCAGCGCGGGCCGCTGCCTGGCGATTCATCGCAGAACGATAATTTGCGCGCCAAGCGCTACGTCGCGAAATATACGATCAATCCCGCCATCACGCATGGAATCGCGCGCGAAGTCGGTTCCATTGAGCGCGGCAAACTGGCCGATCTGGTGATCTGGAATCCGGCGTTCTTCGGAGTGAAACCCGAAATGGTGATCAAGGGCGGCTTCATCGCCTGGAGCGTGATGGGCGACGCGAACGCGTCTATTCCTACGCCGCAGCCGGTACTTTACCGGCCCATGTTCGGATCGTTCGGCGGTGCTCCGCAATCTATCAGTGCCATGTTCGTCTCGCGAGCCTCTATTCCGCATGTGGAGCGGATGGGCCTTCGCAAGCGCCTGGTCACGGTGCAGAATTGCAGAAAGATTGGGAAAGCCGATATGATTCACAATTCGGCGACGCCGCGCATTGAAGTGGATCCTGAAACGTATGAGGTTCGCGCCGACGGTGAACTGCTTACGTGCGAGCCGGCCAGCGTGCTGCCACTCGCCCAACGCTATTTTCTATTTTGAGAGGTGAGTGTGAACGAGACTGGTGCATTCCGAATTGGCGTGGCTGGGCCGGTGGGAAGCGGAAAAACCGCGCTGGTACACGTGCTGAGCCAGGCGCTGTGGCCGAAAGTGAATCTCGCGGTAGTTACCAACGATATCTATACCCGTGAGGACGCCGAGTTTCTGATTCGCCAGGGCACGCTCGCTGCAGACCGTGTTCTGGGCGTCGAAACCGGCGGGTGTCCGCATTCCGCGATTCGCGAGGATGCTTCCATGAATCTGGAAGCGATTGCCGAACTGGAGCGCAGGCATCCGGGATTGCAATTGATTTTCGTCGAGAGCGGCGGCGACAATCTGGCGGCAGCCTTCAGTCCGGAATTGGTGGATGCGTTCATCTACGTGATCGATGTGGCGGGCGGCGACAAGATCCCGCGCAAGGGAGGGCCGGGGATCACGCGTTCGGATCTGCTGGTGATCAACAAAATCGATCTTGCTCCGCATGTGGGAGCATCGCTCGAAGTAATGGACCGGGATGCGCGGAAAATGCGCGGGGATCGCCCGTTTCTGTTCACGAATCTCAAAGATGGTACGGGCGTCGATGAATTGACGGCTTGGCTACGCCGGCAACTGGACACGCCGTCTGAGGCCCGCCGCAGGCTGGTCACGGCGGATCGCCAATCCTCTCAGACCCGGCACGCGCATAGTCATTGATCCCAAGGCTGTAATCGCTTACAACACGTGCGGACGACGTGTCATAATGATCTTCGCCTGGAGGCTTGATTCCAATGCATCGTATTCTTCTCGTTTTCATAGCCGGTATGTTGCTGGCGCAAACGCCGCCGGCCCGAATCAAGATTGATATCGACCGCACGATCGGCGAGGTGGATCCGCTGCTGTTCGGTAATTTCGCCGAGCATCTCGGCCGCATGATCTACGGCGGCATCTATGAGGAGGGCAGTCCGCTCTCCGACAAAGACGGCTATCGAACTGATGTGATGGACGCAGTGAAGAAGCTGGGCGTGTCCATCCTTCGATATCCTGGCGGCAACTTTTCTTCCGGCTACAACTGGACGGATGGAATCGGGCCGAAAGATCAGCGGCCGGTGCGCGTGGAGCTAGCCTGGAACGCGCTGGAGAGCAACCGGTTCGGGACAGACGAATTTCTGCGCTATGCGGAGCGGATCGGCGCGGAGCCGTACATCTGCATCAACGGAGGGCTCGGCACAGTGGACGACGCGCGTCACTGGGTGGAATACACCAACGAATCGCGACATACCTATTGGGCCGATCAACGCCGCAAGAACGGGCGCGATGAACCGTACAAGGTGAAATATTGGGGGCTGGGCAACGAGATCGATGGTCCGTGGCAATTGGGACACAAGAACGCCGAAGATTACGCCAAGTTTGCGCTGGAAGCGGCCAAGGCCATGCGGTTAGTGGATGATTCCATCAAGCTTGTGGCCAGCGGGTCGAGCAATTACGGCGCGGATTGGATCGGATGGAATCGCACGGTGCTGAACGCGCTGCGCAACGAGATCGATTACATCGCGCTGCACACTTACATCAACAACCGCGATAACGATCTGGAAAAGTTCCTGGGCTGGTCGCAAAGAATTGATTATTACATCGAGACCACCGCCGGCGCGATTCAGGCCGCGCAGTCCGGGCCAAATCCGCGTCCGATTTACATTGCCTACGACGAATGGAACGTCTGGTATCGCGCCGGGAACAACGAACATCTCGAAGAGACTTACAACTTCGAGGACGCGCTGGCCATGGGGATGTTTTTCAATTCTTTTGTCCGGCACGCGGACGTAGTGAAGATGGCGAACCTGGCGCAGCTAGTGAACGTGATCGCGCCGATCATGACTAACAAGCAGGGATTGTTTTTGCAGCCGATTTATTTTCCGATCCTCGAGTACGGCAAACAGCGCGGCAACGTGGCATTGCGCGCTTGGGTTCGCTCGCCGACCTATACCTTGAACCACACATTGAGCAATCGGGAGCTTACCTATCTCGACGTTTCGACCACGTACAACGCGAAGGATCACGCCGTCTACGTCAACGTGCTGAATCGCAGCAAGTCGCAGGATATTGCGACGCGTATCGAGAATCAGGAGGGAACGCTCGCACCGGATGTTGCGGTGTGGCAGATGAACTATCCGGATTTGAAGGCTACGCACACGTTTGGCGATGACAAAAAGGTTGTGCCGAAGACGAGTACGCTGACGGCGGCGCTATCGAAGAACAGTTTCGTTTATACGTTTCCGGCGCATTCATTGACGATTCTGCGTTTGCGGGTAGAGTGAAGGGCGATTTGGCGCTCCCTTCCGGTCGCGGTTCGGCTAGCGCTGCCCGTACGTCGCTGTCGGGCCGTGCTTGCGGAAATGGTGCCTGTCGCGCAGCGCTTCTGAAATCGGCTGCGCGGTGGCATTGATCATGAGAGTCTCCAAAGCCAGCGCTGCAAGTTCCTCGACAATCACAGCCGCATGCGTGGCATCGCTCACCGATTTGCCCCAGCAGAACGGCGCATGTCCGGCCACTAACACTGCCGGGCAACCCAGCGGACCGCGTCCTTCCATCGCGCGCACGATGGCTAGGCCAGTGTTGGCTTCGTAACCGGATTCAATTTCGTCAGGCGAGAGGGGCGCCGTAATCGGAATAGGGCCGTGGAAATAATCGGCGTGCGTGGTGCCGAAGCAGGGGATCTCACGCGAGGCCTGCGCCCAGGCCGTAGCATGACGGGAATGCGTGTGCGCGACTCCGCCAATGGATGGGAACGCGCGATATAGCGCCAGGTGCGTTTCAAGATCTGTGGAGGGCCGCAGGCTGCCTTCCACTACGCGCCCGTCGAGATCCGCGATCACCATGTCGGAGCGAGTCATGTTCGCATAAGAAACGCCACTGGGCTTGATAACCACCAATCCATCGGGGCGCGAAATACCGCTCGCGTTTCCGAATGTGTAAATTACCAATCCGCGGCGCACCAGTTCGAGATTCGCTTCGAGAACTTCAGCCCGCAGCGCTTCCAGCACTCTGGCCTCCTCGTACATTGGCGGTGATGCGGCGGAGCTCCGGCAAAGTATCGTCGCTCTGCCCGAATTGGAAATAGAGTTTGCGAAAGAGGGGGTACAAATCGCGGTACGCCGCTGCGGCCGAGTCTTCCGGAGCAACGGTCTCGTAACCTGGGCACAACGCGTCCTGCGCTTCTTCGATGCTGCGGAAAGCTCCCGCAGCGAGGAACGCGAAAATCGCAGAGCCAAGACTGGTGATATCGCCACGCGGAACCAGGATCGGTTTCTGCATCACGTTGGCATAGACCTTGTTGAGTACCGGATTCTTCTGGGGTATGCCGCCGCCATTAATAATGCGGCGCACCGGCACGCCGTGTTCTTCCATACGCTCCAGGATCACTCGAGTGTGAAATGCCGTGCCTTCGATGGCCGCGAAAAGTTCGTCCTGCGCTGTGTGAGTGAGCCGCCAGCCCAGAGTAACGCCGCTCAGTTCGGGGTTCACCAGGACGGTGCGATCGCCGTTATCCCACGTGAGGCGCAGCAAGCCGGTTTCGCCGGCGCGGTAATTCTCCAAACCTCGGGAGAGTTCCGCGACCGTGGTGCCGGCGCGCCGCGCGATGGCATCGAAGATATCGCCGGTGGCTGAAAGGCCCGCTTCGATGCCCGCTAATTTGGGATGCACCGAGCCTGGAACAACGCCGCAGACGCCGGGAATCAGAGCGGGCTCTTCGCCAATCGCCATGATGCAGGTGGACGTGCCGACCACATTCACGACATCGCCCAACCGAACACCCGCGCCGATGGCATCCCAGTGCGCGTCGAAAGCGCCAACGGGAATCGGGATGCCCGCGCGAAGACCGAGTTTTTCGGCCCACGCCGTCGTCAGATGACCGGCGATCTGGTCGGACGTCGCGTAGCGGCCGTCCAGCTTAGTGCGAACTCCAGTGAGCAAAGGATCGAGCGAGGTTAGAAAATCATCCGGAGGAAGACCACCAAGCGATTGGTTCCACATCCATTTGTGGCCCATGGCGCAAATACTCCGCGACACTTGCCCGGGATCGCTGATTCCGCACAGAACCGCCGCCACCATGTCGCAATGTTCCAGAGCTGTCCAAAAACGCTCGCGCTTTTGCGGATTGGCGCGTAGCCAGTGCAGCAGTTTGGCGAAACCCCATTCGGAAGAATAAACGCCGCCGCACCAATTGATTGCTTCGAGGTTACGGTTGCGCGCGAGGGCGGTGATCTCGGCGGCTTCCTTCCAGGAGCGATGATCGCACCAAAGATAATAATCGTCGAGCGGTTCGAGATTTTCGTCTACCGGGATGACGCTGGAGCCGGTGGTGTCGAGCGCGATGGATTCGATCGCGTGGCCGTTGACGCCCGATTCGGCGAGGGCACGCTGCATGGCTTCGGACAGCGCTCGCATGTGATCCGCGTGGCTTTGCGTGGCGTGGTCGGGATCGTCCTTCTTGCGGGCTAGAGGATATTCCGCTATGCCGGAGCCAAGCTTGCCGCGCGTGCTGTCGAAAATCGACACGCGCACGCTGAGGGTTCCGAAGTCGACACCGGCTACGATGCTCATGGAAGATTTCGCAGGTCGGGGACCTGCGCCACAAACCTGCGCCACAATTGAATACGAAGGTTGGGTCTAGGACGCATGTTGAAGCACGCTCCAGCCGAGGTAGCGCGTCGCAGCCTCATGCACTGCCGGGGCTACCTGCGACAAGTTGGCCGCGACGTGATGCTCGAAGCCGCGCTCGCAAATATAGCGCAACAGTTCCTGCAGCTTTGGAATGCGAACCACTCCCGCGCCACCAAATGTATCCAGCGGATCGTTTGTAAACTCGCCTTCGCCGACGTAGCCGCGGATGGATCCTACGCGATCGTCAGTTGAAAAGCGCGCGTAACTCATGGGTCCCGATTTGACGCGGCCCACGCAGGTTCCGAACGTGTTCTCTTTGCCAACTGTGCCGGCGATAATCTCCTGAAAGTCCATACGCACTTCCTTGAAAAAGTGCTTCGGAAGATTGCTGCAGTGGAAACACACGGCCTTGTCCGGATCGTCGCCGTAGTTGTTGTTCCAATCCAGCAGTGCGCTGGGCGTTTGCGAGGCGAGTTGCAACGCATGCATGCCCACTACGCCGCAGATGTCCACCTCGCACGCGCTGGACATCAGATTCTCGCTCATCATGCTCATGACGGTGCACGGCACCACGCCGAAATATTCTTCGAGCGACGTCCAGCATTGCACGGCGCTGATGGAGACATCGGTCTCCTTCATCCAGCCGTCAACCACCGCGCCGAGCTTGGCCATTTTGAGCAGCGCTTCAGCCGGGACGCGATCAGTGGATACGTAGCGTTTAATCTGCTCTAGTTTGGCCTGCGCAGCCGAGTCCTGATCTTTCATGCGCTGGATCCGGCCCAGGATTTCCGAAAGGTCGATGGTCTCAATCGAGATCCCGTTAGCTTCCAATATTTTTTCGCTGTAGCGTACGGTGTTGAATGCCGCCGGCCGCGCGCCGATGGCTCCAATGCGCAAGCGGCGCAGACCGCGCGTGACGCGGCACACGGCCGCGAACCAATCCAGATCCTTGCGGAAGAAATCGGAATCCGGAGCCTCTGTGTGCCGCGTGGTCAACGAATAGGGGATGCCGTACTGCGTCAAATTATTGCACACCGACATCTTGCCGCAGAAGCTGTCGCGCCGGTCGCGAATGGTCATGCGGCCGGGCGTGTCCGGCGTGGCTTGCACCAGAACGGGCACGTTCAGCCCGGCAAGCCGCAGCGTGTCCGCTACTGCGCGTTCATCGCCGAAGTTGGGCAGAGTGACAATGACGCCATCAATCTGATTACGATGGCGCTGAAACAGCTCCGCGCATCGCACCGCTTCCGCGCGAGTTTCCACGGCACCGAATTTGGTTTCTTCCGGGCCGACCGCAACCGCGTTGTAGCCCGAGTTTTCAATTGCTGCGAGCATTTCCACGCGGCCACTCTTTGCAAGATGGTCGGGAAAGAAGCCCCGGTTTCCCACGATTACCCCGAAGGTCATGGAATCACCGGCCTCTCCACGGCGAGAATCGAATTGAGTAGACGATGCCGAGCAAGATCAGCAGCAATCCCCACCAGATTCCCGCGTGCAGTTCAGCCAGAACCACCGCAGGCGGATGCGACAAGCCATAGAGTCCGGCGCCGAGAACAAGGATTCCATAGATCAGCAACAGCGCGCCGACAAAAAACCAGATAGAAATCATTCCGGAACGATGCATATTTCCTTTACCAGAAAATGATATTCAAGATCACGAACACTACCGCAACCACGCAGGCCCAGAAGATGGGCCGCTGATAGATGGGGACGTCGCTTTCCGACGGCAGCTTGGTGTAGCCGTACACCAGCCCGGTGAGTTCTTCCACCGGCTTGGGCCGGGTCATGTAGCTGACCACCACGGTAACTAAGACGCACACGATCCACGACCATAGGGCGCGATACATGTTCTCGGCCATATCCTTCGCTTTCGGCGAGAGCGCGACATACTGCAGCGCGGCGGGATTCATCTTCACCCAAGCCCACAATGCGATGGCCGAAACCGTACCCGAGAGGAGACCCCAGAATCCCCCCGCCGGCGTAGTGCGGCGCCACAACATCCCGAGCAGCACCGTGCCGAAGAGCGGCGCGACGAAAAAACTGAACAACGCCTGAACATAATCCATGATGCTGTGGAACTGCATCACAAAATACGCGGTACCGATGCTTACCAGAACTCCCAGCAAAGTACACCAGCGTCCCACTGAGACGTAGTGCGCGTCGGGCGCTTCCTTCCGAAAAAAAGGGCGGTAGATATCGTAGGTCCAGACCGTGGCGAATGCGCTGACGTTGCCGGCCATGCCGGACATGAATCCAGCCATCAACGCGGTGATACCGAGGCCCAGCAGTCCGGGGCCGCAATATCGCGCGAGCATGATCGGAAGCACCTCGTTATAGCTGTGACCGCCGGTGGCCGCGGCCTGGTCTGCTCCCACCAGGTGTTCGGGAAGCACCGCCAATCCGAGCAGTCCCGGAAGAATTACGATGAAAGGGACCAGCATCTTGAAGCTCGCGCCGATTATGGGCGCCATTTTCGCGGCGCGCAGATCCTTGGCCGCGAGCACGCGTTGGACCACCAGGAAGTCCGTCGTCCAGTAACCGAAAGAGATCACCCAGCCGAGCCCGAACACGATCCCGATCCAATGAATGCCCATGGGATTGTCGCCGAAGGATCCGAGGGTGCTCCACAGATGGGTGTAGCTGGGTCCTGGAAAATTATGCGCGATTCGCGCCACCATGCCGTCCCAGCCGCCGGTCTCAATCAAGCCGATAATCGAAATCAGCAGCGCGCCAAACCAGATCAAAACGAACTGCAACACCTCATTGAAAATTGCGGAAAGCAAACCGCCGAGAAATACATAGAGCCCCACCGTCAGCGACGAAACCCAAATGCTGAAATGGATATCCCAGCCGAGCACTACTTTCAAGACGAGCGCCATGGAATACATGTTGATACCGCTCATGAGTACGGTCATCAACCCAAAACAGACCGCGGCCAAGACGCGGGAGGATTCTCCGAAGCGCAGCTTTAGATAACCCGGAACGGAATGTGTTTTTGAGATGTAGTAGAACGGCATCATCACCAGGCCCAGAAAGAGCATGGCGGGGATGGCGCCGATCCAGTACCAATGCGTCGCGAGAATGCCGTATTGATATGCAGCGGCCGCCCAACCCATCATCTCGAGCGAGCCGAGGTTGGCCGCGAGGAAGCTGAGGCCGGCGATCCAGGCCGTCATCTCCCTGCCGGCGAGAAAAAAATCTTCGCCGGTCTTGGTGTATCGCTTGAGATAAAAGCCGATGCCGAGGACAGCGATGAAGTACAGGGCGATGATCGCCAGATCCACGCCGGATAGCGAAACCAGGCGCGACGCGCTTTGCATGAGGATGGCGGGGAGCAAGGGCATGGCGGGTGTCAAGTCACATGCCTCTTGCGGAGCGCTGCCGGCGCAGGTCCGGTGGATTCGCGCACCACAAATTCAGGGTCAATCACAATCTCGTGTTCCGTAGGGGCCGTTTCCCCGGGTGCTGGAATCAGGCAGCTGCAGATGATGTGACCGATTTGCTCGCGCGGAATATGCAGCGTGGTGAGCGCGGGATAACAAAACTCAGAGAGCTTCACGTTGTCAAAGCCAGTCACGGACATATCCTGGGGCACGCGGATCCCGCGCTCGCGCAGCTCGCGGAGCGCCCCCACCGCCATCACGTCATTGACGCAGATAATTGCGGTGGGCTGGTATCCGGACGCGAGCAGCGCGCGCGTGGCTTGCCTGCCCCCTTCCAGCGTGTCGGCGTCGGCAGAGGTCTTTACTTCGAGCGACGAATTGCGCGCCACCGCGTCCAGCACTGCTTTCATCCGATCGTTGATCGGTCCGAGCATGGCATGATGCCCCACAAATCCCAACCGGCGATGTCCCAGGCTGTGCAGATAGTCCGTCACTTTATCGATGCCGCGGCGGTAGTTCACGCGAATGTTGGTGATATTTTGCCGGGGCTGGCCTACGTCATAGAACACAACAGGAATGCGGCTTTCCGTGAGCTCCTTGATTAACGCGGGCTCCATCTCCGACACAATGGCAGCCAGACCAGCCACGCGCCGGCCGATCATCAACCGGATGCTCGCGACCAGCTGCTCTGAGCGGTAATCAGTATTCGCCACCACTACTTCGTATCCGCGGGCGTGCGCATCCGACTCGATGGTTTTATAAATGTCAAAGAAGAACGGATTCTCCATGTTGGAGGCGATCACGCCCAAGCTGCGGCTCTTACCGCCCGCCAGATTTCGAGCGTGGAGATTGGGATGGTACTTCAGCTCTTCAATGGCCTTTTCAACGCGGGCGCGAGTGGAACTCTTGACCACGCTGGCGTTGTTCAAAACGCGGGACACAGTAGCCGTAGATACCTTCGCGCGCCGGGCCACGTTTTGGAGGTTCATGCCCAAAATCAGACTATACTATCGTAAACGAAGTTGGGATGGCATTGTTAGCGCTTACAGTCCGTTACATTTTTGAGGTATGAGGCGAGGCCCGCGCCAGCTATTCGCGTTGGGCCGAAGGGCGCGCGTATCAAACGGTTTCCACTCCGGCAAGCTGACAGTAGGGGCTATTGTCTTCGGTCAGAGGTTGTGAAATTCTGGTGAGACTAAATTCGATAGCGGAGGATGCATACACCATGCCATGTGACCCCGAAATACTGAAACAGGTTCCACTCTTCGCGCTGTTTGACGATGAGGAAACGGCCCTATTGGCCGCGCACGTGGACATGAAAACGTTCAGCCCGCGGCAACGGATCTACAAGACCGGCGATCCGGGCGGGCGCGGCTACGTACTGGTATCCGGCGCGGTCAAGGTCAGCACCGTCGATCAAGACAATCAGGAAGTGATTGTCGATCAACCCGGGCCCGGAGAATTTTTCGGATTTGCGTCCCTGATTGGGCAGACCCCTCACCGGACAGACGCAGTGTCGTCCGAGGAGAGTGTTTGCATCGAAATCGATCGCGACGATATATTCACGCTGCTGCAGCGCAAGCCTCACGCGGGTATGGACTTGCTGACGGTTCTCAGCCGTCAGATTCATGCCGCGCAAGATTTAGTGCGGAGCCGTGCCATGCGCAACGCAAACGAGATCATCGAAGAGGAAGCCACCCGATCGGAACGCATTGCCGACACGGTGGCGCGCTTCGGTGGATCGTGGACATTTATCATTTTGTTTGGCGTGGTTCTGGTAATTTATTCAACGATCAACATTATCTTGAGAGGGAGGGCCTGGGACCCTTATCCATTCATTCTCTTGAACTTGTTCCTCTCGATGCTGGCCGCGATTCAAGCTCCTGTGATCATGATGAGCCAAAACCGGCAGGACCATAAGGACCGGCAAGCTCAATCTCGTCGCGGATAAAGTCGGCGACCTGGAAGAGCTCCTGCGCGAGAAACGGTAAAATTCATCAATTTGTGATGATCGCGGGAGTAGACTGTGTGACGATGAGCGCGACACCAGCGATGGTATCGATCGGAGACGCAGGAGTTCTCAATAGAGAGGTATCGCATCCGCTTTCGGAAATCTGGATCGACCGCGATTTAGGATGGCTCGATTTCAACGACCGCGTCTTAGCGGAAGCCTTAGACCGGCGGGCGCCTCTGCTGGATCGGGCCAAATTCCTTGCGATCTTTACTTCGAACCTGGACGAATTCGTGATGAAGAGGGTTGCGGTGCTGCGCCGCGGAACGTCACCTGGACGGGCGAATCTGCTGGCGCAAATCCGCGAGCGGCTGCTGGATAGTCTGCGGCGCCAGGCCGATTGTTTCCGCCACCAACTGGTCCCGGAATTAGCGGCGCACGGAATCCACCTGCGGAAATGGGACGACTTGACCCCGGCTCAGCAGGATGCGGCGGGCCGCTATTTCGACGACGAGATCTCGCCGGCGCTCACGCCGCTGGTTTTCGATCCGGCGCATGCTTTTCCGTTCCTGTCGAATCTATCCATCTCGCTGGCTTTTCTGCTTCACGACCCGCGGAAAGAAACGTCATCCTACGCGCGCGT
>JBEKJJ010000072.1:0-28796 GCA_050011295.1 Bryobacteraceae bacterium | reverse complement strand
GCGGAGAGTGACGAATTTCGGCGGCAACGCCCTCCAGGTGGCGCGCATGATGATGTTTATCGCGCGAAGCCCGGAAATGATCAGCCTCATGACAGGTGTTGACGGCATCGGCAGTTACATTCGTGAGGGGCTAGCCGGCGCGAGTCCTGCGCGCGCCTTCACCGCGATTGCGTCCAAGATCGGTTGCGGAGACGAAGTCCCGGCGCCCGCCTGTGGGTTCAGCCATGATTGCGCAATCGTTCGCATCGATCGCGGCGGTGACCCGGCCAAAACGATACGTTACATGGTGGTAGCGCTGGGCGAACCTCCAGGCCGGGCACGAGCCGATCTCCATAAGATGGTCGTCCGGTTCCACGATTGTGTCGTCGCCCGACACCCGGTAAGCTGATCTCGATAGCTGGCGATAACGGATCGGCCGGTGCTTAATTCTCCTGTTAACTACAGGGTGGGCCTGTTCATCTGGGTCCCTGTGGACTGCAATCCATCGACACATAGCTAACGCCAGCAGGCTGATTTCCATGCGATGGTGCGGCAACTAAATCGGCATCGAGAAGAAGTGACTGTCGTCCTTATGGTTGATGCTGATACGCTGCTGGTGGATTACGCGCGCACCTTGGAAGTCTATTCCTGATCGGCGGGTTCGGCTCGCAACAGGGCTAGGCCGGATGTCAAGTCTGGAACGACGGCTATCGCTTTCTTGAGGTGCGTCAGGTCGAAAACCTCAAGCACTCTGATGTTTGCACATACGACCACGAAACGCCCATTTCCTGTTTTAGTCACGGTAGAGTAAACGCGAACGAGGAATCCAATTCCCGTCGAACCAATAGAGACCAATTCCCGAAGATCCGCCAAGACTTTACTACATCCTTGGCTCTTCAACTCCTCTATCTTGGCATGGAGATAGTATGGGTCTGTACCGGTTACAAACCGTCCTTCAAGACGGAGGAAACAAACATCGTCTTGGCGCTCGACTTCAATCAGCATCGAATTCCTTGGTGGTTATCCACTCGGTATCGTACTATGGATGTCCGTTTTAGGATACTTGTTTGAATGCACCAGCGTCGATCAACCGCCTGGTTTCCCGCACGATATCGGAGCGCCAGCTTCATCAAGCAGTGAGCGGTAGGTGTGGCGGAACGTGTGCCAGCCTAGCTTTGGAATGCCGATTTCAGCGCCTTAGGACAGAGGTTTCTTGCTGCAAAATCCCTGCATGATAAGACCGCCCGGTGACGTGGGACGGAAACACAAGCCCGCTTGTGCGATCTCCACGCCACGTAAGCAAGAGCTGCGCGAATACCGGATCGAGCGGGATTTCGTCAAAAGTCGATATGCTCCCAGCGCAAAGCCAGGACTTCGGAAACCCGTAATCCGGTGCAGATGGCCACGATATCCATTGTCCGGTAGGGCTGTTCCAGAATCGCTTTGGGTGGCGACGGGGAAAGCGCGACCAACTAACTTCGAACAGCGGCTCCGCCGACTCAAGGACTAGCTTGAATTCGCATTGAGGATTCCTCTGAAGCCACCGCTAAATCCGAATTGCATGCAGAGATCACATGGTTCCGGCAACGAAGGCCCTTTTTCACGCGCCGATGCGATGGAAAAGCCGCTACTTAGGAAGCTCTGATTTTCCGTCGCACCAGTGCGAGAAGCACACCCGCCACACCGATGACGGGCCAGGTGGCGGGTTCGGGCACGGTTCCGGTTAGCACAATGTCATAATCCACGAGATCTGTGTCCGCCGAGGTGAAGGCACCTCCATCCCAGCCAGTGATGGGATCGTTTCCACCCGCCGTCGGGTCCGGTCCGACGACATCGGTGGAATTGAAGATCGTAAAGATCTCGCCCGACGAGCTCAGCGGCATATTGGACGAGCGCGTGATCGCCAAATAGTAAAGGCCGTCCGCCGTGGGACCGACGCCCGACGGCAGGGCAGAGGAGCAGGGATTATCTATCAGGGACGGCAGACACGAAAGCGTATTTCCCCCGTCGATATCGTCGTTTGCATAGACGCCGCGCCCAGTGGAGTCAAACAGGTACAACTCCGTATCGGTAATGCCGAAGGGCGACCCCAAAGTGATGGCCGAGAACGATGCAAAATTCCCAATATCGATCGCGAACATGTTCACGCCGAGCAACGGGTCTGTGGTATCGGGAATGCTTCCGGTTATCTCGGTCACAGGCAAACCGGTGAGATCCTCGGCGGTACCCGGCAATGCCCCAGCACCACTAGCAGTAAAAAGGTCGGCATATGCCGCCGGCACGATCATCAGGGTCAACGGAAGAACAATTCGCAGAGAGGTTTTGGTCGGCATCACGCTTCTCCGTAGCGGTATTGGGATTTTACGCTGGAATTAAGTCAAAATCAATCCCCTTCTAGTACCGCTGCAAGCAACTGTTGGCTTGACAATCGACAAGGGGTGGAGTTAAATGAAGCAACTCACCTCGGAGGTGTGCCTTGAAACGCACTCTATTTTTGAGCGTTTTGTTGTCCGTAGTCCATGCTGCCGCTTCTGCTCAAGGGATTAACGTCAGCACACCACCTAATCTGTCGTCCTACGCGTACGGCACCCCGGTTTCGGGCGTCCCAGGTCCCGCATTCAAAGGACCGGCTCTGACCGGCCGCGTACAAGTTGGTATTAAGTTACAGAATCCGCCCTTGGTGGTTGCGGTCGGTGTGAATGCAAAGCAGAACGGGATTGCAATGACTGCCGCTCAACAGATCGCCTACCTGGCACAGATCAAGCAACAGCAGGATGCGGTGATGGCGCAAGTGGCCGCGCTGGGCGGAGTGGAACTGGGACGCGTAAGCAAGGCGCACAACGCGCTGGCAGTCTCTGTGGACGCGAGCACTCTGCGGGCCATCCATGGCATCAGCGGCGTGCTGGCGGTGCGCCCTCTGGCCGACTATCAAGTTTCAGCCGCGCCGGTGCCCGACCTCGCCACCACAGACGCCTACGTGGGGGCGGCGGCGGTGCAAGCCAGCGGATTCACCGGGGCTGGAATTCGCGTGGCACTGCTCGACACAGGCATTGATTACACGCACTACAACTTGGGAGGTTCCGGCAACGTGGCGGATTACAATACCGCCCTCGCCGCCGCTGCCGGAACGCCGCCGCCGTCTCTTTTCCCCACCACCAAAGTGGTCGGCGGATACGATTTCACGGGCGAAATCTGGCCGAACGGGCCTCTGGCTCCGGATGCGAATCCACTGGATTTGAACGGTCATGGGACGCACACGTCGGACATTCTCGGCGGGCTGAGCCGGGATGGCGTGCATAAGGGCACCGCTCCGGGCACCCAGCTCTACGCCGTCAAGGTGTGTAGCTCTGTATCCTCAAGTTGTAGTGGCGTAGCGATTCTGGAGGGGCTCGATTTTGCGCTGGATCCTAACAACACCGGGACTCTGAACGACGCCGTGGACATCATCAGCATGTCCATCGGCGGGTCTTTCGGGCAGCGGGAATCTGACGACGGCGAAGCGTTCACCGACATCGTCAACTTCGGCGTGGTCAGCGTTATTTCCGCAGGGAATGACGGCGATATTCCCTATATCCTTGCAGGTCCTGCTGCGACTCCGGAAGTCCTGGCCCTGGCTGCGACGACTAGCGTGGTGGCTACAGGAGTTCCATTGGTAATCAACGCTCCGCCGACGATTGCCGGCACATACTCGAATACCGCAACGCTGGATTTCGCCCCGGTGACCGGGACGGTCACCGCGAATATTGCGTACGTTGGCCGTGGCTGCCCCGCGGCCGGCTCGACCCCCGCCGATCCTTACCTGGCCAATCCCGCCGGCCAGATCGCGCTGATCGACCGGGGAACCTGCGCCGTCAGTTTGAAGATTGACCGCGCCGCCAGCGCGGGCGCAGTAGGGGTGCTTATTGGATTGGTCGCCCCTGGCGATGCGATCAGTTTCAGCAACGGAGGTGGTTCGGATTTCGTCCCTACCCTGGTCATCATCCAGTCCAACAGCCTGCTGATCCAGAATGCACTCATGGCCGGGGCGGTCAATGGCACCATCAGCGCCAATAACGCTATTTCGCTGGCATCCAACCTCGCCAGTTTTTCGTCACGCGGGCCCAATTATAGCTACAACATGCTAAAACCCGACATGAGCGCGCCGGGAACAATTTCGGCCGCTCAGCCCGGCACCGGAAATGGGGAAACCACCGAGAGCGGAACTTCGTTCGCCTGCCCTCTCACCGCGGGCTCCGCCGCACTTCTGCTGTCCAAATACAGGACCCTGGGTCCGCTGGACATCAAAGCGATCTTGATGGAGACCACGGAAACCAACGTGTTTCAAAACGCTGCCACCGAGCCAGGCGTGCTTGCGCCGCTGAGCCACGGGGGCTCCGGGGAATTGCGAGCCGATCGCGCAGCGGCGGCAAGTACGTCGGTGTGGGACTCCACGGCGCCGCTCGCCGTAAGCATTTCCTTTGGAACCTACCGGCTGAACGCCAACCAGAGTTTCAAAAAGAAAATCGTCGTCAAGAATTACAGCAATACCGGACGCACATACCTGATTTCCAATTCCTATCGGGATGCGCCCAATACCACGGGCGCCACTCTGAGCATTCCCAGCAGTATTTTCGTTGCAGCCAACAGTTCCGCCAGCTTCACCATGACCCTGACCGTAAATGCCGCCTCGCTGCCCGTCTGGACTTTAAACGGCGGTACGCAAGGGGGTAATGGCGAGCTTCTGAACACCGTAGAGTATGCCGGGTTCCTGACCTTCACCAGCGGGCCGGAGACCGTCCACATTCCCTGGCATATTCTGCCTCACAAGGCTGCCAACGTTCAGCCCACAACTACATCCCTCGCGTTGGGCGGCAATCCCACTAATCTGTCCTTAACGAACACCAGCGGCGCCGTGGGCGGGCAGGTGTCTCTGTTTTCACTTACTGGCATGGGGGTCCAGTTTCCCCCATCCGTTCTGCCGGCGCCCGGTTCCGATTTCGCGGTGATCAATCTGCAGGCGGCCGGCATTCGTCCGGTCTGCTTAAGCGGGACCGTGAGTTGCAACAGCTACGGAGTGCAATTCGCGATTACGACTTTTGGCCAACGGTCGCACCCGGACGTCCCGGCGGAATTCGATGTGCTGATCGATGTGAACAACGATGGCGTAGCCGACCTGGACGTCTTCAACGCGGATATCGGCCTCGAGACCACGGGAACCTTCAGTGGACAGAACGGCGTGTTTGTTGCGGATCTTACGGCCGGCACGGCGAGCGGACCCTACTTCTACACCATCGCGGATCTGGATTCCGCCAACGCCATCTTTACCGTGCCTCTCGGCGCGCTTCAAACGGCGAGCGGCTTGAGCCTCACCATCTCGACGCCATTCACTTTCTTTGTCTACGCGTTCGACAACTATTACACGGGCAATCTCACGGACCTCATCGGGCCGATGCAATACGAACTCGACAGGCCGCAGGAGTATCCGGTCCCCTTTGACCTTACCGCCGCAGCCAACACCTCGACTCCGGTCCTGATTGTTCCCTTCAACGGTAATTCTCCTTCCCAAACGGGACTCTTGTTGATGTACACCGACGGAAAGGCCGGCCAGGAAGCGTCCTTTGTCACCGTCACGCCCTGACGAATTGTATTCGGCAGACGCGGCTGCGCTCAATTGTGTCACGAAGCCTGAGAGCTTGGATGAAAGCGCGCTATCCGCACACGGCTTGATTACCGAACTGAAAAACGATCGTCAACAGCGGGAAAAATGATCCAGAAGATTGCTGAATGGTAGACCTGAAATCATCGCCTTGGACGCTACTGTTCTTTATTTTCAATCGGCATCCACATTCCCAAACTGGACATCGCGGGTTGAATTCCTGCCCAGAATGTTGGCATTTTCCGCGAGCACGGTGCGCCTCATTCAAACCCCACATTTTGCCCACGATAAGCATTACCCTGCATTCCCTATCCGCGCTTCAGGTGGCCGACCATTCCGCGCAAGGCTTTGTTTTCGGGTAGTTCCATCACCGATCTCGTTATCTTTCCTTCGGCTTAGCCGGTTCGAACGCTTCAAATCCTCGAACGGCTCTTCGAACTGGGTTTGCAACTCGGCAAGATCGCAAGGCGCGAGTAGGCCGAGATTGTGCAGTCCATTCCTCATTGGGTAACCGCGCCGAGACCAAGCTTCACTCCCAGGTGGCCCTTATAGACGATATCGCGAAGCGGTAGGGGCGTGGGAACTCCTTCGCCGCCTTGGTAATGCCACAAATTTCGTTTTTGTTGGTTTTTCTGTAATTCAATCTAGCCGGTCATGTCTGGGATGCCACCCGCCGGCGGCGGCCAGGTTCTGGTATTTGGCGCGGGATGGGTAATCCCTAGCTGTCGCGGGGCTTAATACCTAGTGGGTGGGTTAGTTGCCCCACCTCCGAAAGATGGCCATTGCAAACACAGTAGTTGTCAAATGGCGCAGTACTAGCTTATATAGGCGTATCTTGAGTAAGCAATAAGCACTCTGGATGGCTTCACCGGCTGGAGCCTTCTTGAATGTGCACTGTAGCTGGAGGTAAGACTGATGACACAAGCACAGTTGGTCGACCATGAGGCCCAGGTTCCCTTCGAGGCGTTGGATGCTCTCGAAGGACTGTGCCAAACCCGCCGCTCGGAGGCGACGGATGACCTCAGCCTCTGTTTCGTTTGCATGCAATGGGCGTGCAGCAATCCCGGTTGTCGTGCGGGACGCCGCTGCGATCTGCAAGCCCAGTTAGACAACCTGTAATCCCTGATTCGGCCACAGCTTAATTAGTAACCCCCGCCGCAACACTCGAGTCACGCCCAGGCGTGTTGGATAGAAAGGAACGTCATGACTGCTACTGTCACAGGGCTTGATGAAACCACGCTGGAATTGAGTTTGAAATCCATCAAAGAATTCGCCAAGGACCGGCTTCCGGACCAAAAGCTCATAGCCTGGGATGAACGCGACGAATGCCCCATCGAGATCGTACGGGGCATGTGCGGCGCGGAGTTGGGCATTCAGCTCTTGTTCATTCCGGAAGCTTTTGGCGGAATGGGCGGCGGCGCTTTCGACATGTACCGCGTCTGTGAAGAGATGGCGCGGATCGATCTGGGAATCGCCACCAGCGTGTTGGCCACGTTCCTGGGCAGCGACCCGATTAATGTCGGGGCGACGCCGGAGCAAAAGAAGTACTGGCTGACTCGCATCGCGGAGGAGGGATTGCTGTTCGCCTATGGCGCGACCGAACCAGCGGCTGGAAGCGATCTAGCAGCCCTGCGCACCAAAGCCGAGCGCGTCCTTGAGGACGGACGCATCGTTGGTTACAAAATCAGCGGAAGCAAACAATGGATCAGCAACGGCGGGGTGGCCGACGCCTACTCGATTTTGGCGAATGCACCCGGCGGTCCAAGTTGGTTCATTGTGGAAAAAGGCGCAGCGGGTTTCAGCCAGGGAAAGCCGGAAGACAAACATGGCATCCGGCTCAGCAACACGGCCGCTCTATCGCTCGACGAGGTCTATGTAGATGCCGGCCGGCTTATCGGCGGCGAAGAAGGCCTTGGATTGATCCAGGCCCAGGCGGTGTTCGGCTATACGCGTCTGACGGTAGCGGCGTTCGGCCTGGGCGGAGGCTGGGCGGCGCTAGATCGGGCGATCCCATACTCCGCCGAGCGCATCCAAGCCGGTTCACCGCTCTCGGAAAAGCAAGGATACACCCATAAGCTGATCGTCCCGCATGTGGCACGCCTGGAGGCCGGCCGCGCTTTCATCGAAGAAATCGCGGAACGCATCGACGCGGGCGAGGGAAGCCTGAACACCGAAGGCGCCATTGCGAAATACCTGGCGACGGAGGCGGGCAATCTGGCCGCCGACGCGAGCATCCAGGCGCTTGGCGGATACGGCTACACGCATGAATTCATGATCGAGAAGATCAAACGCGACGTTCGCATTACCACCATCTATGAAGGCACCTCCGAAATCATGGAGATGACCATCAGCCGCGATCGCTGGCAGTTGCATCTGAAAACGCGCGGCCAACATTATCACGAGCAGGCGCGTGAGCTGGAACTGCTCAATGCGCGTCATCCGGATGTGGGCGCGAACACGGTGGCGCTGGCCCTGCACGCTTTGGCCGAAGTGATGGAGAAAGCGCGGGTGGGCCGGCTGACGCGGTACCAGCATGTTCTGTTGCGTCTGGGCGAGCTGATCGCTCACGCTGAGTGCGCCGGTAGTTTGTGCCGGCGCGCTGCTCGTCTGGCTGAAGGCCGGCTCCACGAGAAAGCCCACCGCAGGTTCAACGCGAAAGCACTGGCGGCATTGAGCCGCGTTTTTGCACGCGAGACTGCCAGCAAAGTAGCTGAAGAAGGTCTACGGTTGGCCGTCGGCGCCGGCGGCGTTAGCGATACGGAGATCCCGGCGTTTGAAGCGAGTTTGGGCTTGCCCGCCGTTCACCGCGCGCAGGCCGGCCAGATTCGAGATATGGATTACATAGCCGACGTCCTTTATGGCCGCACTGAGGCGGCTGCAAAGGTGTCGGCCTAGCGCGAGAAGCAAGGAGTTTCATCATGGAAAACACGGCTGATCGAGCAATCGCGATTGTCGCGGCGGGAGCAGTTCTGCCCGACGCTCCGAACGTGCCCGCATTTTGGGAAAACGTAAAAAATGGCCGCTATAGCATCAGCGAGGTTTCGCCCGACCGCTGGGACCCTGCGCTCTACTACGATTCTGACCACAGCGCGCCGGACAAGACCTATTCGAAGATCGGCGGCTGGGTGCGCGAGCACGTCTGGGATCCGATGAAGTGGCACATCGCCATTCCGCCGCGCGTGGTGGATTCGCTCGACGACGGACAAAAATGGGCCATCTCTTGTACACGCGAGGCGCTGGAAGACTACGGCTACCCCAAGCGAACGCTCGATCTTGAGCGAACGGCCGTCATTCTGGGAAATTCCATGGCCGGCGAAAGACACTATCTCACGTCCCTGCGAATTCACTTTCCCGAGTACGCTCACGAGCTAGAGGAATCCGCGAGTTTTGCCGCGTTGCCTCAGGCGATGCAACGAGACATCATCCGCGAATTCCATGTCCGCATCGGCAAACGTCTTCCCGAGATTACCGAAGACACCATGCCCGGCGAATTGAGCAGCTGCCTGGCCGGCCGCATTGCGAACGTATTCAACTTCCGCGGGCCTAATTTTGTTGTGGACGCCGCGTGCGCTTCCACCATGGCAGCGGTGACCTCGGCCGCGGAGGGTCTGATCGAAAGAGATTTCGACGTCGCCATCGCCGGCGGCATCGACCGCAATATGGGCGCGCCCACCTTTATCAAGTTCTGCAAGATCGGTGCGCTCTCCGCCACCGGCATTCGTCCCTTCGCCGAGGGAGCGGATGGTTTCGTGATGGGTGAAGGCGCCGTACTGCTCATGCTGAAACGCCTGGCGGATGCGGAGCGCGACGGAGACAACATCTACGCCGTGCTGCGCGGCATCGGTGGAGCGAGCGACGGGAAGGGGAAAGGCATCACCGCGCCGAACCCCGTTGGCCAGAAATTGTCCATCGAGCGCGCCTGGCAGAATGCCGGATTGTCGCCCGCTACCGTAACGTTGATCGAAGGCCATGGCACATCCACGCCCGTGGGTGACGTGGTGGAAGCGCAAAGCCTGAACGAAGTACTCAGCGGTTATCAACTCCCGCGCGGCTCCGTGGCGCTCGGATCTGTTAAATCCAACATCGGGCATCTCAAATCGGCTGCGGGCGCCGTGGGGTTGCTGAAAGTATCCTTGGCACTTCGCGATAAAATCCTGCCGCCGAGTGTCCATTGCGAGCATCCCAATCCGGATATTGATTTCGACCATTCTCCGCTGCGCGTCAATACTGAACTGAAACCGTGGCCCGTTCCTTCTGACGGCGTCCGGCGTGCCGGCGTGAGCGCCTTTGGTTTCGGCGGTACAAATTTCCACGCCGTTCTCGAAGAGTACATTCCGCATCGGCTGAACGGCAACGGCAAGCGGTCGATCGCGGTTAGTGCGCCGCCTCCGGCTGTAGGCCACAAAGCGCCCTTGCGCGGCGCGCTGGTGATCGGCGCCCAATCGGAAGCGGGCTTGACGGAACGCCTGCGTTCGGTGCAAAAAGCAGCTGAGTCAGGCCGCTCACCCGCGCCATCCGCACCGGCTGAATCGGATCTGCGCGCCCCCGAACGGCTGGCGATCGACTATTCGGACGCCGCCGATTTGGCGGACAAATCGGCTAAAGCACTCAAAGCCCTGGCTGCAAATCAGCCAGTTGTGTGGAAAGCTCTACGCGCGCAAGGCATCTTCCGCGGTCATGGACCTGCGCCCAAAGTTGCTTTTCTCTACACCGGCCAAGGCTCGCAGTATGTCAACATGCTGAAGCCGCTGCGCGCGCTGGAACCGATTGTCGCCCAGACTTTCGACGAAGCGGACCGCGTGATGACACCTTTGCTCGGCAAGCCGCTCAGCGATTACATTTTCGTCGATCAATCCGACGCAGGCGCGGTAGCCAAGGCCGAAGAGGATTTGCGCCAAACCGCGATCACGCAACCTGCCGTACTTGCGGCTGATATTGCGCTAACCCGGCTACTGGCTGCTTACGGAATTCAGCCCGACATGACTATGGGACACAGCCTGGGCGAATACGGAGCGCTAATCGCGTCCGGAGCGATTCCTTTCGCAGATGCATTGGAAGCCGTTAGCGCGCGCGGGCGCGAAATGACGCGTGTTTCGGTGGAAGACAACGGAAAAATGGCCGCTGTGCTTGCGCCGCTGGATGAAATCGAACGGATTTTGAAGACGATCCCGGGTTACGTAGTAATCGCCAATATCAACAGCGATCACCAGGCCGTGATCGGTGGTGCGAGCAAGACTGTAGAGCAAGCTTCCGATGTACTGCGAAAAGCGGGCTACGAGGTTGTGCCATTGCCCGTGAGTCACGCGTTCCACACCTCCATCGTGGCTCCGGCGAGCGATCCGCTTCGACAGGTGCTGCAGCGCCTGGGTCTCGAAAGCCCACGCGTGCCGGTGGTCGCGAATGTGAACGGCGAGTTTTATCCAACCGGCCCGGATGCGGTGGCGCAGATGGTGGATATTCTCGGGCGGCAGATCGCCTCTCCCGTGCAATTCGTAAAAGGTCTGCGCAAGTTGTACGATTCCGGCGCGCGCGTGTTCGTGGAAGTGGGGCCGAAAAAAGCGTTGCAGGGATTTGTGGATGATGTACTGGGCGCCCGTGATGATGTAGTGGCGCTCTTCACCAATCATCCGAAATTCGGCGACACCACAGCGTTCAACCAAGCCTTGTGTGGACTCTACGCCGCGGGCTTAGGCGCCGGGCAAACGACTGAGACGCCGAGCATCCCGCTTGCTGATGCCCGCGCCTCGGAAGCGCCGAAACAGAGCCCCAAACCCGAGGGAGCGGCCGCCGATCGCTACGCCGCGCTCGGTCATTTATTCGCCGATGTTCTCGATCGCGCTTCGCAGATTTACCACGGTCCGAACGGCGCGTCTACCTCGCGTCCGGTAACCATCACGGGCGCAGCTTTGGGACTGCCAGGAACCGAGCACATTTTCGATGATTCGAACATCGGCCGCATCCTCCGCGGCGAGCAGCTCATTGATGTGATTCCGGCGCGTTTCCGCCGCGCGATATTGGACAAACATATCACTCGGCTGGTGAAGAGCGACAACGGAGGGCCGACGTTTGAAACCATCGATGCCGTAACGGACGTGATCAAGCTGGCCGGCCGCGCAGGCGCCTTCGATCTGGAGAAGGAATTCGGCGTGTCCGCCGACCGGCTGCCGGCGCTGGACCGCGTTACTCAACTGGCCATCGCCGCCGGGCTCGACGCCCTGCGTGACGCAGGCATTCCGCTGGTGATGCGCTACAAGACCACCAGCAAAGGCACCGAGTTGCCGGACCGCTGGGGATTGCCCGACTCTCTCAGAGACGACACCGGTGTGATCTTCGCCTCCGCGTTCCCTGGCTACGACTCTTTCGCCGAGGAGGCCTCGCGTTACTACCAGGACCGCGCCCGCCGCGAGCAGTTGGCCATGCTGGAAGACTTGCGTGCACGGGTGACGGCGACGAACGGTCATTCAGCTATCGCACAGGAAATCGACAACCGCATCGCGGAGTTGCGCAGCAACGGAAAAGAGCCTTATGTCTTGGATCGGCGCTTCCTCTTTAGAATTCTCCCGATGGGACATTCGCAATTCGCTGAATTCATCGGCGCTCGTGGTCCCAATTCGCACGTGAATGCCGCTTGCGCCAGCACCACGCAAGCTGTCGCGGTGGCGGAAGATTGGATTCGCGCCGGGCGCTGCCGTCGAGTTATCGTAGTTGCGGCGGACGATATCACTTCCGATCACTTGCTGGAATGGATGGGCGCAGGCTTCCTGGCCAGTGGAGCGGCAGCTACTGACGAAGTTGTGGAAGAAGCCGCTCTCCCGTTCGATCGCCGGCGGCACGGCATGATTATCGGCATGGGCGCCGCTGCCCTGGTGGTGGAGAGCGCGGATGCTGCACGCGAACGCGGAATCAGTCCAATCTGCGAGGTGCTAAGTGCGGTGACTGCCAATAGCGCTTTCCACGGCACTCGTCTGGATGTCCAGCATATCTGCCAGGTAATGGAGCGCCTGGTTCGAGAAGCCGAAGAGCGCAGTGGCGTCTCGAGGCAGCAGTTGGCCCGGCAGATGACCTTCGTTTCCCATGAAACGTATACGCCCGCTCGGGGCGGCAGTGCGGCGGCGGAGATCCACGCTTTGCGGCAAGTGTTCGGCGACGACGCGGATCGCATCGTGATCACCAATACAAAGGGTTTCACGGGCCACGCGATGGGCGCCGGCCTCGAAGATGTTGTCGCGGTGAAAGCTTTGGAAACGGGCTGTGTGCCACCGGTAGCCAACTTCAAAGAAGTGGATCCCGAGTTGGGCACGCTGAACCTGTCGAAGGGTGCTGTTTATCCCATCGAGTACGCGTTGCGCTTGGGCGCCGGGTTTGGTTCGCAAATCAGCATGACGCTTTTGCATTGGGTGGCCACTAAGGATGGGCTACGTCCCAGCCCGAACGCATTGGGCTACTCGTATCGCATCGCCGATCCAGCCGCTTGGAACGCTTGGTTAAGTCAGCTAGCGGGGAACCGCGCCGCGGATCTGGAAGTAGTTCATCGGACGCTGCGCGTGCGAGATGCAGGTTCGCCGGCTCGCGTCCCGGAAGTCGTGCAAGATTTCAAACCCGCGACAACCAGCGTGACGCCAACGTCCGCCCCAGCCAGTGATCCGGTGAAGGAGCGCGTCCTGGCCCTGGTAGCCGAGAAGACTGGATACCCGCTCGACATGCTGGCTCTGGATCTTGATCTGGAAGCGGACCTGGGCATCGATACAGTGAAGCAGGCGGAAATGTTCTCCGCGATCCGCGAAACGTATAATATCCCCCGCGATGAGAATCTCAAGCTGCGCGATTTCCCGACGCTAGCGCACGTCATCCGCTTCGCGTCGAGTAAGAGTTCCAACGGTTCGGCCCCACTCGTCGAACATGTGGGGCAGGTTGCCAACCTGCGCGCCGATTCCCAATCGGCGCCTGCCGAAAAATCCATAGAAGATCAAGTTTTGTCGATTGTGACTGAAAAGACCGGCTATCCCAAAGACATGCTGGATTTGGATCTGGATCTCGAAGCCGATCTCGGCATCGACACCGTCAAGCAAGCGGAAATGTTCGCGGCGATCCGGGAGATCTACAACATCCCGCGCGATGAGAATCTCAAGCTGCGCGATTTTCCGACCTTGGCGCACGTCATCCGCTTCGCGTCGAGTAAAGGTCCCAACCGTTCGGCCCCAGCCGTCGAACATGTGGGGCAGGTTGCCAACCTGCGCGCCGATTCCCAATCGGCGCCTGCTGACAAATCCATAGAAGATCAAGTTTTGTCGATCGTAACTGAAAAGACGGGCTATCCCAAAGACATGCTGGATTTGGATCTGGATCTCGAAGCCGATCTCGGCATCGACACCGTCAAGCAGGCAGAAATGTTCGCAGCTATCCGCGAACTCTACAACATCCCACGCGACGAAAATCTCAAGCTGCGCGATTTCCCGACCTTGGCGCACGTCATCCGCTTCGCGTCGAGTAAGCAGCCTCAACTTGCCGCCGCAACCGTCGCAGCACCCACGCCCGCAGCCGCGGCCAACTCCATTGAAGACAAAGTGCTGGCAATCGTGACTGAGAAGACCGGCTATCCCAAGGACATGCTGGATTTAGATCTGGATCTCGAAGCCGATCTCGGCATCGACACCGTCAAGCAAGCAGAAATGTTCGCAGCGATCCGCGAACTATACAACATCCCCCGCGACGAAAATCTCAAGTTGCGCGATTTCCCGACCTTGGCACACGTGATCAGATTCGCTCAAGACCGGCGGATGGGCTCGGGCGCCGAACCAAAGCCGGTTGCACGCTCCGCACAACCAACCCTCGCAAGTTTGGACGCAGCAAACAGCATCCCCCGTCGCGTCCCGGTATCGATCTTACGGCCGCCGCTGAGTATGTGTAAGCCAACTGGCGTGACAATAGGCGCAGGAAGCCGCGTGATAGTGATGGCGGACCGAGCCGGCGTAGCGGAAGCGCTGACCGATAGTCTTCGGTCACTAGGCGTGGAAGTTCTCGGAATCGACGATGCGCCACAGGCGGACGCGCTCGCGAGTCGCATTTTGAGCTGGCTGGCTGCGGGTCCCGTGCAGGGTATCTATTGGCTGCCGGCGCTGGACAACGAAGGTAATCTCAGCGATATGGATCAGGCCACCTGGCGAGAAGCAATGCGGGTGCGCGTGAAATCGCTTTATGCGACTATGCGAATTCTCTACGAGCAGATCGCGCCTCCAGGCACGTTCCTGGTCTCGGCCACGATGCTGGGCGGGCAGCACGGCTACGATGACGCCGGAGCGGTTGCCCCGCTGGGCGGCGCCGTAACCGGCTTCGTCAAAACCTATAGGCGCGAGCGGTTGGACGCCATCGTCAAAGCAGTGGACTTCGCGCCCGGATGCACGGCCGCGGAAATCGCCGAAATTCTTGTCCAGGAAACTCTGTCCGATTCCGGCGCACTTGAGATCGGCTACAAAGGAGGGTTGAGATTCGCCGTGGGGCTCGAGGAACAACCCGCAGCGAACGGCCAGCCAGGCCTCGATCTGAACAAAGACACCGTGTTTCTGATCACGGGCGCGGCAGGAAGCATCGTTTCCGCCATCACTGCCGACCTGGCGTCTGCTTCGGGCGGCACCTTCTACCTACTCGATCTCGCGCCGGAGCCCAACCCGAACGATCCCGATCTGGCGCGCTTCATGAGCGACAAAGAGGGTCTGAAACGCGACTTGTTTGCTCGCATGCAGGCGAGTGGCGAACGGGCCACGCCGGCGCGGATTGAAAAGGAGCTGGCGGCCCTGGAGCGGGCGCAAGCTGCACGGAGCGCGATCGACGCCGTGCGCTCAGCAGGCGGCACGGCCCACTACTTCGCCGTTAACCTCACCGATGCGGACGGCGTGAATAAAGTCATCCAGCAAGTGCGCGAGCGTAGCGGCCGCATCGATGTGCTATTGCACGCAGCGGGCATGGAGCGCAGCCATTTACTGCGCGATAAGGACGCGCGCGAATTCGACCTGGTCTTCGACGTCAAGATCGACGGCTGGTTCAATCTCCTGCATGCCATCGGCGACATGCCACTCGCGGCCACAGTGGCATTCAGTTCGGTGGCGGCTCGCTTCGGCAATGCGGGACAAGCGGATTACAGTTCCGCGAACGATCTGTTGTGCAAGATCGCATCCAGCTTCCACACCACCCGGCCGCTTACGCGCGGTATCGCCGTCGATTGGACGGCGTGGGCTGGTATCGGCATGGCCTCGCGCGGCTCCATCCCTAAAATGATGGAACTTGCCGGGATCGACATGCTACCGCCTGAAGCTGGGATTCCGCTGATCCGCCGGGAACTGACCGCCGGAAGTACACGCGGCGAAATTGTGATCGGCCAGCGTCTCGGGATTTTATTGAATGAGTGGGACGCCACCGGCGGACTGGGCTCCGCCGCTGCGGAAGTGCACGGACCAATGATCGGCAAGTTGGCCGCCATGGGTCTGCATTCTGGCCTCGCCATCGAAACCATACTGGATCCCTCCGCTCAACCGTTCTTGCACGACCATGAAATTGACGGCACGCCGGTGCTGCCCGGCGTCATGGCTGTAGAGGCGTTTGGGGAAGCCGCGCTTTCAATTCTTCCCGGCTGGTATGTCGAGAGCGTCGAGGACGTGAATTTTCAGTCACCTCTGAAATTCTACCGGCATGAGCCGCGTATGGTGACCACCGAGGTAATATTTCACCCGCAAGGCGACACGATAGTGGCGGATTGCCGCTTGACTGGCCGCCGTACCTTGCCGAATCACGCAGAGCCGCAAATAACCACGCACTTCACCGGCCGTGTGCGGCTGACGAAACAACGGCCCGTGGCGCTGACCGCGCCCGTTCCGGGAACGCCGGTGGGATCTATCAAGGAAGCCGCCGGTATTTATCGCGTCTATTTCCATGGACCCTCGTATCGCGTGTTGGAGCGCGCCTGGGCGGATGAGAACCGGATGGTTGGCCAGATGGCCGCCGGTTTGCCCGCTGATCACCAGCCCTCCGGGCAGCCCATACTCATGGCTCCGCGACTGATCGAGCTCTGCTTCCAGACCGTTGGGCTTTGGGAGTTGGACGTACGAGGGAGAGCCGGTTTGCCCGAGTACATCCATCAAGTCTCGATATGCCGCGCACCGGAATTGGCGGAAGGCCGGTTGTATGCCGTGGTCACTCCGGATCCGCATCGTAACAGCTTCGATGCTCGCGTGGTGGATTCGGCCGGGAACGTTTATGTGAACCTAAGCGGCTACCGCACGGTGTCGCTGTTCAGTGGCGTCGATGCCGAGCCTGAGAAAGAACTGCACGCCGCCCAGGTGTGAGCTTTATGCACCGCGAATTCCAACGCGTCGCGATTGTGAACCGCGGAGAAGCCGCAATGCGCTTCATCCACGCCGCCCGTGAATTCAATCAGGAGCACTCGACGGCGCTCGCGACCATCGCTCTTTTCACCGATCCGGACCGCCATGCGATGTTCGTGCGCGAAGCGGACGAGGCAGTGTACCTTGGCGAAGCGCATATCATTGACCCTGAAACCCATCAGCCTAAGAGCAGTTATGTCGACTATGGCCGGCTGGAACAGGCCTTGGTGGCCGCGCGCGCGGATGCTGTCTGGGTGGGATGGGGTTTCGTGGCCGAGCACGCCGAATTCGCGGATCTGTGCCGCGACCTGGGAATCGTGTTCATCGGTCCGGATGGTGATGTCATCCGGCGGTTGGGCGACAAGATCACCTCGAAACGTCTGGCCGAGGAGGCCGGAATCGTTGTGACGCCTTGGAGCGGCGGGCCGGTGGAAACACTCCAGGACGCCTGGCGCCATGCGGAGCGGCTGGGCTATCCGCTGCTGATCAAAGCCACGGCTGGAGGCGGCGGTCACGGGATTCGGCGAGTGCATTCGGCGAGCGACCTCCCGAAAGCCTTTGAGAGCGCCCGTGCTGAAGCGTTCAAGGCCTTCGGCAATCCAACTGTTTTCATGGAGCAATTGGTGCTCGGCGCGCGCCACGTAGAGGTCCAGATCATCGCCGACGAGTACGGAACAACCTGGGCCGCCGGCGTGCGCGATTGCACCATCCAGCGCCGTCACCAGAAGATCATCGAGGAAGCGCCGTCGCCGGCGCTCACTCCGGAGCAGGATGAGGCACTGCGCGAAGCAGCCGTCCGGTTGAGCCAAGCGGCGGACTATCGTAACGCCGGCACCGTAGAATTCCTGTACCAACCGGAGAGCGGCGTGTTCGCGTTCATGGAGATGAATACGCGTTTGCAAGTGGAACACCCGGTGACGGAGTGCACCACTGGGCTCGATCTTGTCAAGCTGCAGATTCATATCGCGCGCGGCGGGCGTCTGGAAGGCGCGTGTCCCCACACGGCGGGTCACGCGATTGAGGTACGGCTGAATGCCGAAGATCCGGACAACGGTTTTGCTCCGGCTCCGGGCGTGATCCAGCGATTCAGGTTACTCACGGGGCCCGGCATCCGCGTCGACACGGGTGTAGCGGAAGGCGATACCGTCCCGGCTGAGTTCGATTCGATGATCGCCAAAATCATCGCCTACGGCCAGACCCGGCGGGAAGCGCTAGCCCGGATCGAGCGTGTGCTTCGCGACAGCGTGGTCGTCATCCAAGGCGGCGCCAGTAATAAAGCGTTCCTCCTGGAATTGCTGAGCCGCCCCGAAGTGCAGCATGTCGAATCCGATATCGGATGGCTGGACCGTTTGGCGGCGGGCGGCCAGCACGTTTCTCGCAATTACGCCGATGTAGCACTGTTCGAAGCCGCCATTGAAGCTTACGAAGCAGCGTTGGCTGTGGAGCGAACGCAGTTCTATGCCTCCGCCGTGCGTGGCCGGCCGCACGTACGGAGCGAGCTGGGACAGATCGTAGAGTTACGATACCGCGGAAATAGTTACTCACTGAAGGTTCTGAAGCTCGGCCCCCGGCAGTACCGCGTGGAGGTGGATGGATCGCGCATCGACGCCGAAGTCGACCGCCTGGGTCAGTTTGAATGCTGGTTCAGCAGCCAGGGACGGCGCTTCCGCATTGTCTCGGTGGCCCACGGACTGAATTACCGCATGGAAGTGGACGGCCTGTCGCACCGCATCGATCGAGATGACGGAGCGGTGCATGCGCCCTCGCCATCGGTAGTGGTTTCCATTGCCGTGAAACCGGGCGACACGGTCTCCCTTGGCGACCCTTTGGTGGTTCTCGAAGCCATGAAAATGGAGATGCAGGTGGTGGCCCCATTCTCTGGAAGAATCCGGAAAGTGATGGTCATACCCTACCTGCAGGTCGACACCGGGACCCCGCTCGTGCAAATCGAATCCACTGCTACGGGAGATACGCGAACCGGCGCGGAGCGGGTAGTTTTTGGCGCATCGCTTCCCGCAGATCAAAATGGCGAAACCGCCCCGGTCCAGTGGCGCGCAAATCTCAAGGAATTGCGCCAGCTCATGTTGGGCTTTGATGTCGACCCGGCGCGCACCGCGCTGCTAGTCGCCGAATTGGGCCAGTATCGCGCGGAGGGAGCGGAAGGGGACGAAATAACCCGGGGTGAAGATGAACTCCTGAACATTTTTGTGGATATCTGCTCTTTATTCCAGCGGCAACCGGTCGCGGAGGATTCAACCCACGGGGAAGGTCCCAGCGCTGAGGCTCACCTTTTTGCCTACTTACGCATACTCGATGCGCGTGGAGAAGGATTGCCTGAGCCGTTTTTGGACGCGCTGCGGCGTGCCTTGGCTCACTACGGCGTGCGGACGCTCGATCGTTCCCCTGAACTCGAAGAGAGTTTACTGTGGCTATACCGGGCGCACCAACGCGTGGAGCAGCAACTGGCCCCCGTTCTGGGAGTTCTAGAGCGCCGTCTGGAGCACGCCGAAACTCAGGCCGCCCACGCTGGGGAATCCTTCCGGGCGCTTCTCGACCGGTTGATCGCCGTGGCTCGCGGAGCATTCCCCGCCGTCAGCGACCTGGCGCGGGAGGTGCGCTACCGCTGTTTCGATCAACCGCTGTTTGACCGGGCTCGGGCCCAGATCTACGCACAAGCGGAGGAGCACCTGGATTATCTGGGAGCACATCCGCAAGCAGCCGGCCGGCGCGAGAGGATTCACGAATTGGTGGAATGCCCGCAACCGCTCGTGAATCTACTCTCGCGGCGATTCGCTGGCGCGGAGCCCGCGTTCCGCCAGCTGATGTTGGAGGTGCTCACGGCGCGCTACTACCGGATTCGGACGCTCATGGAATTTCGCTGCTCGGAACGGAATGGGCAAGTTTTCGTATCGGCCGAGTACGATCAGGAGGGGAAGCGGATTCACGTCTTCACCACGCACTCCGAGTACTCACAACTCGGGAGCGCGGCGCGGGCCATCTTTCCTCTGCTTGAGGAAGTGCCCGAAGACCATGACATCGTCATCGATTTCTACACAACATCGTCAGAAGGACTAGGCCTTCCCGATACTACACAGCAGGAACTTCAGACCCTGCTCAACCGTGCCGGCTTTCCACGCCCGGTGCGGCGTATTCTGGTGGCCATCTCGGGCCATAACGGCGGCCACGGTATGGGCGCCATCGAGCATTTTACTTTTCGCCCCAAGGACGGCGCTCTGGCGGAAGACAAGATCTTACGCGGGCTGCACCCCATGATGGCCAAGCGCCTACATTTGTGGCGGCTCAAGAATTTCAAACTGGAACGGTTACCGTCGGTCGAGGATGTGTACCTGTACCGTGGCGTGGCCCACGATAACCCCAAAGACGAGCGGCTGCTGGCCTGTGTGGAGGTACGCGATCTGACGCCCGTGCGGGATGAGCAGGGCCGCATCGTGCAACTTCCCCACCTCGAAAGAATGTTCACCGAAGCCCTCGCGGGCATCCGCCTGTTTCAGTCGCGGCGCTCGCCGCAGGAGCGGTTGCATTGGAATCGCATACTGCTCTATGTGTGGCCCACATTGAATCTCAAGCCGGACGAGATTCACGACATCGTGCAGAAATTGGCTCCCTCCACCGAGGGACTTGGTTTGGAACAAGTGGTGGTGTGCGCCCGTGTTCCTAATCCGGCCACCGGCGAACTGTCTGAAATGGTCATCCGGATTTCGATTCCGGCCGGAGCCGGTTTCCTCATCACCTTCCGGCCCGCAACCAATTTGCAACCCCTAAAACCGTTGTCCGAGTACAACCAAAAGGTTATCCGCATGCGCCGCCGCGGACTGCTGTACCCCTACGAAATCGTCAAGATGCTGACACCGGGCCGGGACGACGTGCGTGCTGAATTTCCATCCGGCGATTTTATCGAGCACGATTTGACGCCCGACGGACAACTCGTTCCGGTGGATCGTCCACACGGCCAAAATAGAGCCAACATCATCGTCGGCGTCATCCGCAATTTTACGAATAAGTATCCGGAGGGCATGCGCCGCGTCTTACTGCTCGGCGATCCCAGCAAAGATCTGGGCGCAGTCTCTGAACCCGAATGCCGGCGGATAATCGCCGCGCTGGATTTGGCCGAGGCACAAGGCTTGCCGGTGGAGTGGTTCCCGGTTTCAGCGGGCGCGAAGATTTCGATGGAGAGCGGAGTCGAGAATATGGATTGGATCGCCCGCGTCCTGCGCCGCTTGATCGAGTTCACCCAGGCGGGTGGCGAGGTAAACCTGTTGATCAACGGGATCAACGTCGGAGCGCAACCATATTGGAACGCGGAAGCAACCATGCTGATGCATACGCGCGGCATTCTGGTGATGACACCGAAAGCCGCGATGGTACTCACCGGCAAGCATGCTCTGGATTATTCGGGCGGGGTCTCGGCCGAGGACAACCAGGGAATCGGCGGATACGATCGGATTATGGGCCCCAATGGACAGGCGCAATATTGGGCTCATGACATCGATGAAGCGTGTCACATTCTATTGCGGCACTACGAGCACACCTATGTAGCACCGGGTGAGCGATTCCCACGGCCCGCCGCGACCAGCGATCCCGTTGATCGGGACGTCCGAATATATCCCCACAGCCGAAACGGTGAGGAGGGTTTTGCCCTGGTGGGCGACATATTCTCGGACCAGACCAACCCTGGCCGCAAGAAATCCTTTGATATTCGCAAAGTCATGCTGTCGGTCATCGATCAGGACCACCTTCCATTGGAGCGTTGGGCCGGCACTCGATCGGCCGAGACGGCGGTGATTTGGGATGCCCACTTAGGCGGCTATCCGGTTTGTTTGGCCGGTATCGAATCCCGGCCAGTGCCTCGTATTGGTTTTGTCCCCGCCGACGGGCCCAATGAATGGAGCGCCGGAACGCTTTTTCCCTTCTCTTCCAAAAAGTTGGCCCGTGCAATCAATGCGGCCAGCGGCAATCGGCCCTTTGTTCTGCTTGCCAATCTTTCCGGATTTGACGGCTCACCCGAATCCCTGCGCAAACTGCAGCTGGAGTATGGCGCCGAGATCGGGCGCGCCGTGGTCAACTTCAAAGGCCCCATGGTATTCTGCGTGATCTCCCGATATCACGGTGGTGCGTACGTGGTCTTCTCGCAAGCACTCAACGAAAATTTGGAAGTGGCGGCTCTGGAGGGGACGTATGCCTCCGTAATTGGGGGCGCGCCGGCGGCGGCCGTCGTGTTCGCCGGCGAAGTGGAAAGCAGGACCCGTAAAGATCCCCGTCTGGAAGCGCTAAGCGAAGCCATGGGCCGGGCCACCGGTGTCGAGAAACGCCAGTTGCGCGCTCAGTGGAATCAACTCTTCAAAACGGTGCACTCCGAAAAACTGGGTGAGGTTGCCGATGAGTTCGACCGCGTGCATAATGTCCAGCGCGCTCTCCGAGTGGGCGCGCTGCATTATATTCTTCCGCCCGCGGATCTTCGGCCTTATCTTATCCACGCGGTGGAACGCGGCATGGAAAAGTATTCACGATTAGAAGTCAAGGAGCTAGTTGCCAGGGTTTGATGGGACCATGGACGTTTATTGGCTGGAACAGACCGCCTCTGATGTGCCTGCGGAAGATGATTGGCTCAGCGCGAGCGAAGTAGTCCGCTTGAACGGGTTTCGTTTTACCAAGCGGCGCGCCGACTGGCGGCTGGGACGTTGGACAGCCAAACGCGCGGTGGCCGTTTGCCTGAATCTGCCGGTGGTTCGTCACGCCCTGGCGGACATAGAAGTACGGCCGGCGGCATCCGGCGCACCCGAGGTTTTCCTTGCGAACACGCCAGCCCACTTCAGCATTTCACTAAGTCACCGGGAAGGCACGGCAGTCTGCGCAGTCGCGTTATGCGGGGCGGCGTTGGGATGTGATCTGGAAATAATCGAGCAGCATAGCGACGCATTTGTCGCCGACTATTTCACAATCGCGGAACAGAAGTTAGTTACCAGTGCGCCCGCATCGGACCGGCCTCGCCTTGTATCATTGCTTTGGAGTGCGAAAGAGAGCACGCTCAAAGCACTTCACGCGGGGCTACGGCTCGACACGCGTTCTGTGATTGTCAGCCCGATTGTTGATCACGATCCGTTTGCCGCCGATACTTGGAATCCGTTGCACGTCAGTAGTGCGAACGGTCAAGTATTTCGCGGCTGGTGGCGCCGCACAGACTACCTTTTGCGGACTGTGGTGGCTGCCCCGCCACCTACGCCGCCGATCCCCTTGGAGATCGCGGCTTAGAGTGGACCCGCGCATTTGTAGGAAGCTTAGGGCCGGAATACGCGTGCCTCGGTTCCACAACTCCCGCCTCTAGTGGGCAGTCATTACCGGCACTCCAGAATGCTGTAACCTGTCCTAATGGATCTGGCCGCCGGTCGTCGCGCGATTCCCGTGTACCTTCTCATTACGTGGACAATCAGCTCCCTGTTTATTTCCTCATCATCAAATCCGCAGGCACCAATGCCGCGAACGGAGCCTACACCACCGGACTGATGTGGTGCCCCGCCATAGGGGCTTTGCTCACCTGCAAGTATCTCGGCCGCCCTGTCGCCAGCCTCGGTTGGCAGTGGGGCAAAACCCGTTACCAAGTACTCAGCTACCTTATTCCTCTCGGCTATTCCACCATTACCTACTCCATCGCCTGGTTGACTGGCATCGCCGCGATAAACCCGATCCAGACCGCCGATGCCTTTCGCGGTTCTTCGGTCTTGGTCCATTGTCCAGACCTTTCGGTGTCGGGCTCTATTTCCTGGTGGTCGCAACCACCGGCGTAATCCAAAACTGCGCCACCACTTTGGGCGAAGAAATCGGTTGGCGTGGATTCCTCGTGCCCGAGTTAGCCAAACGCTTTTCATTCACGGCAACCGCTATTCTCTCCGGCGTAATTTGGGCCTTGTGGCATGTGCCCATCATCGTCTTCGCCGGCTACAACGTGGGAACCGGCTGGTATGGTTTGGCAGTTGTCTCCGCCAACATGATCAGCCTTTGCTTCGTCCTGACATGGCTGCGCCTGAAGTCCGGCAGCTTGTGGACCGGCGTCATTCTGCACGCTTCTAACAACCACTTCATCCAACAGTTCTTCGACCCCATGACCGCGTACACTGGCCGCGCAAAATACATCCTTGGAGAGTTCGGCATCGGATTTACTCTGGTAGTGGCTGTGCGGAGGTGGCCCAACCTCAGTTGGACTCCAACAAACAGGCCGACCCAGTTGGTTAACAAGACGATCACCGAGAAATCACGATCCGCCTTTCCGTGCAATAACATGATCTTCGCGAGGCCGGAGCTGGGTACGTCTGGTACTAGGAATCGCACAAAAATATATTTCCACTTCTAATGCACAAAATCCACAAAATCTTCCACACGCTCGCCTGAGGTGATCCATGGACATCCTCATTGCGCTGAGCCAACCTATTTGGAATCAGTGAAAGACGGCACAGTTATCACTTCGGCATTCCACATGCTATTGCGAAAAGAAATAATCCAAAATGGAGCAGGCTGGATATTTTTCAGTTTCGGGCGCACATCTTTATACCGTCCTACATGCGGTGCCTAATCCCATCGCTCGGGTCTTGCTTGTTGGGCCGTTCGCATCGCAACGTCATTCCGGGTACATTCCCTGGGTCCGTTGGGCTCGCTATTTAGCTACCAGGCAAATCGAATGTCTCCGCTATGATTATCGCGGCGTTGGTGAAAGCACTGGGAATTTCGCGGACATGAGTTTTGGGACCTGGTCCGAAGATGTCCAGATCCTTGCGTGCTGGCTCAAAACTCGCTCCCCGGGGGTGCCCCTGATGCTACATGGCCTAGATATGGGTGCACTTTTCGCGGCCCAAAATTTTCAAGTCGGCATAGGCGACGCCTTGCTGCTGTGGGCCCCCCCTGCAAGCGCGAACGAGTCGCTGCGAACTACAATCGCGCGCCAGATCGGTTTGGAGAAGTTATTTCGATATGTCGGGGCCAAGCAAAGGCAAGCATCAGACTATATTCGACAACTCGATGATGGCTTATTGATAGAGATAGATGGCTACGAATGGTCCAGTAGACTTTGGCATGATTCCTTCGATCTCCACTTGCCGCCCGGAATCGGCGACGAAAGCGGCGACACTTTGGCAAGCGAGAGGCCGGTCAGGATCGTATGGCCCGAGAACGCGGCGCCGCTGATTAAGGGTTCTTCAGTAGCTTACGACACAATTAATAAGGATTTCACCCAACTGTTTTCTCAGAATTACGACTGGCTCTCTATGGTCACTGCGACATTGATCGGACAACACTCATGAAAGAGGTGATTGAAACCCGCGAGTTGATTACGGTGACGTTCCGAGGAATGGTTCTTCGCGGCACCTATCACAGGCCTTATGGACTGAGTACCGGCTCGGGGCTGGACCTGAACGAACCGAGCGCTATCGGCGTTCTGCTGGTGAATGCGGGATTCCTCCCAAGGTCCGGACTTGGTGATTCGGCGGTATATTGGGCGGACTCATTCGCGGCGTGCGGCTATCCCTCTTTCCGCATCGATCTGCAGGGGCTCGGGGACTCGGATGGAGAACCGCCGGCGGATCTGTCTGATTTTGTTAACTCGGGTGGGTTTGCTCCTGAGCTTGCCGCCATAGTGAAAGACATTGTAAGGCGATTTGGCCTCTCGGGAGTTGCAGTCGTAGCTCATTGTGCAAGTACGGTATCTGCAATTTTCGCGGCTGCGTTGATCAGAGAATGTAAGGGATTGGCGTTGCTGGATCCGTACTTTCACCTATCGCAAGGAGGGTCGAAGTTGAGGGCGGGGCTGAGCGACTGGGCCTGGCGGAGCCGCCTCGGCGGATCGATCTCCACCGTGTATCATTGGCTAAAGCACGTTCACCTTTTTCTCCGTTGGAGGAAGCCCCCAAGTAATGCGAACCTACCCCTCCTCAGGCGTTGGAAACAACTCGGATCCAGCGGCCTTCCGATCCTGGTGATGAAAGCGCCAGCCTTGAAAGCCCGGGGCTCTCAACCCAGGCTGGGTGAGTTCGATTACTTGAACTATGTTCAAGCGCGGTCGGGTCGAGCTAGCCGGATCGTCGTCAAATATATCGAAGGTACAAATCACTCCTTCGCGGACCGCCTTGGCCGGATCGCCGTTCGACAGCATACCGAGCGTTGGTTGCGCTCTTGTTTCCCATTAATGGAACGCCAAGCATCCGCTCTGAATCCTCCACGATCCGAACACAGCGGCTTCAAAAATCATACTGAGAATCACGAAATGCGATCGCACCATTCTAATACCGCCCGGTAAACGTGAAGGCAAGACGCCCGAGCGATCGGTAAGGCCGTCGCCCAGATGGCGGATTCCGCATTAGGATCGCCGCGCATTCCGCGCTAAGCGCCCAGCTACCACTCCAACGAATGCCGATGCCAGTGAATTCATCGTCGATGGCTCCGAGACGGTGGTGAACGTTCCGATAGTACGCACGTCGAATCCGATGAGCGTAGGAACGCCGTTGATCGGATCGGTTCCGGTAATTCTGTCCGAAAAATCCAGTTGATCTGTGTGCGTGGTTTTCGGCAGCAGGGTGCCACCGGACGTAACGGGGGAAGCCGCGGTATTAGAGAGCGCAGGGCCGACCTTGGAGCGCGGCGAAAGTGCCGGCGGTGAGCGAGGAGATGTCGCTGGTAAAGGCGTCGACCGTGTAATTCAATTCAGCCAATTCGTTGGCCGATGTCACGCTGTTGTCTGCGCTGAAGACGTAAGTCCCAAACGGATACGTAGCATCCATGGCACCTGAGGTTGCAAAACTGGGCCCTCGCCGAAATCCGTAGGCGATTCCGCTGGTCTGGGTTTAGACAATGTTGGGAAACATATCGACTAACGTCAGATCGGCGAGCCAGGGCCTGCCCCATGTAACAAGACAATAGGGACCTGATCGAGGCGAACTTTCAGGTGAGGAATACTCTGGCGCCCGAGACTCTCACGATCGGAATCGCCATGGTTTCCATTACTTGTTTCCCTTCCCGAGGATAGCGAAGCTATCATTGAGACGTAACCCTGCAACCCATCGAACTGTGGAGGATTTTGTATGCGATCTGATATTGTTCCAGGGGCTAACTTCCCCGACTATGAGCTTTCCGACCACACCGCGAAACGCCGCAAGCTCTCCGAACTGCAAGGACAGCATCCCATGGTTCTGATGCTCAGCCGCGGAGGTTATTGCCCAAAGGACCGCCGGCAGGCCGAATTGCTGGTGGAACTCCATCCTGAGCTCGAGGTTTCCTATTGCCGCCTAGTCACCATTAGCACCGACAACATTACGGAGACGAATGAATATCGCACGGGAGTCGGCGCCCACTGGCCATTCCTCTCAGACCCTGGACGTATGGTCCAAAAGGACCTCGATATTGCCGAATACACCGATCCCGCACACAATCCGATGATCCCCCACGTGATCGTGCTCGAGCCCGGTCTGGTTGTTTATAAGGTCTACAACGGCTATTGGTTTTTGGGCCGGCCCACGCTCGAAGATCTGCGCCAGGACCTGCGCGCCGTTACCAAGAAATGCCGGCCGGATTGGGACATCACAACGCCCGAGCTCAAAGCGGCGTGGCAGCAAGGACGCAAGGAACTCTTCTATCCCTACGGAAAAACGTACGCGCAAACTCTCGGCGAGCAGGATTAGGAATCGGGCAACGTCGCTAGGCTGTTAGGCTGTACCTAAATGGGAACTCGCGGCGTGCGTCACAATGAGCACTATCACGACCGGGTCAATCGCGTGCTGGACTACATCGCGGAGCATCTCGACGGCGAACTTTCGCTCGCCCGATTATCCAACATCGGTTGTTTCTCCCCTTTCCACTTCCACCGCATCTTTCAGGGCATCACGGGCGAGACACTGAACAGCCACGTCCGGCGCGTGCGGCTGGAAAGAGCCGCCACATTAATGAAAGCATCGCCTAGAAAGCGCATCACCGATATCGCCCTTGAAACGGGCTTCGCCGGAACCGCCGAATTTTCCCGCGCGTTCAAGAATCACTTCAACCGGACCGCCAGCTCCTGGGACCGGCACAGTCCCCTCGAAAAAAGCAAGATTTGCCAAGCACCGGAAACGCTTCCGTTCCATACTTTGGAAGAACTGGAACGTTGGAAGGCGAAGCGTAAAAATGCGCGGGTTCGCCTCCACCAGTTCAGCGCCTTTCGCTATGTTTACGCTCGCATCTTCGCGCCTTACGCCAACACTCGGTTGGTGGATAGCTACCAGGCGCTCATCGCGTGGGTCGCCCACAGGCGTACCGATATTCGAGACGTCGTGGTCATCGGCATGTCGCTGGACGATCCGTCCATCACGCCTTCCGAAAAGTGCCGCTATGATCTCGGCATCGCTTTCCCGAAACAGGCGGACGGAATTCTGGGTGAGATCATCCGCTCGCGCGGAAGGGCGGCGCATCTCGGATCATTGCCGACCAAATCCGAATGCGATTCGGCAGGTTTTAGCGTGCGCGATTTCCCGCCGCAACAGATCGTCGCGTTTCACTGCGCCGGCGATCTTGACCAGGTGGGCCGCGCCTGGCAGTATCTCTACCGGATCTGGCTGCCATCGGGCGTCTTCGAGCCTGCGGATCTGCCCGCCATGGAATTGTTTGTACGAACACCGGAGGAAATAGGATGGGAAACATTCGATCTGGAAGCTTGCATACCCGTCGTGCGGCTCTGACGATGGCTACGGCCGCCATGACGGCGTGGAGTCAATCGCGAAAAGCTACGGAACCTGGAGGAGTACACATGGAGCTGGGCACGTTTTCGGTCAGCT
>JBEKJJ010000071.1:0-29626 GCA_050011295.1 Bryobacteraceae bacterium | reverse complement strand
CGATTTTCTGGACCTTACGCCGGGCGGCTCATACAAGGAAAATTTCGCTACTGGCAGCGATCAATCGTCGAGTGTCGATATCTTCTTCAGCGGCGCGCGGGCGCGACGATATGCGTGGAAGCGGAAGGCCATCGAAACGGGGAAGCGTTTCGTTCCGGCGGACCGCGTCAAGCGCGTGGTGCGAGCTTTCCGCCGCGTGACACTGGTACTACCCGCACCAGGTCTCGTGCGGAAAATCGTCCGGCGGACGGTTCGTTGGGGTTGGCATTCGTGCGAATATCGCATCTATCGGAAAGCGGCGGGCGAAGTTCTCCAGCCATCTATCGGTGCGCCACGGCGCATGCGTCGAGACTGCCTGGAGGACCTGCTTTGTTATAAAGCTGTGGAGACCTGGCAACCGTCCCTGTTTGAATTCCTGCAAAGTGCCATGCAGCGCCTGGAAGAGGGTGAGCACGTGTACACAATGGCGGAGGACGGCGTGCTGGTGCATTACGGGTGGTTGATCGAACGCCAGGAAGTCGCGTATTTTCCAGAGGTGGATCAGAAGTTTCAGATGCCGCCCCATTCCGCGGTTTTGTACGACTATTTCACCCACCAGTCCTGGCGCGGCCACGGTCTCTATCAATGTTCACTGCGCGAGATGGCCTTGGATGCGGCCAACATCCCGGAAACTGAATTCATTTACATATCCGTGGTTGCGAGCAATGCCCCCTCCCGGCACTCCATCGAAAAGGCAGGGTTTGAGTATCAGAGCAGCCTGTATCGGAAGGCTGTAGTAGGAGTCAGACTGCGTTAAAATCCGCTCCACCGATCACAATCTTCGACGCGTTGATTTGCGGGCGTGGTCGTAGCGCTCATGACGGCACCTCTGCCACGAAACTTACCACGGCTCCAAGCCGACAGGACGCACTATTAGCCAAGTTCTACGATCCCACGAGGGAGTTGGGATCAGCGGAGGTTCACATCAACTGTCGGCAGTCGGGATCACCGACCGGGTTTACGGTGAGAACTCTGGATTCGCATCAGCATCATCAACCCAAACCCTACCCCAGACAGCATGAGTGTTGCGGAACTCGGTTCTGGGGTAGCGGCGATGGTTAGTGCTCCTTGATCGGGTGCGAGGTTGCCTGAAACGAGGGCTGTTAATTCGTAGGTCCCAGGGGTTGTGAAGTCCGCCTTCGGAATCCCTAGCGGGACAAGCGTAAAGGAACTCGACCCCAACTGGATGCCATAGTCGGCTGGGTCAAGCGGCGGGTTGCCCACCCTGATGTTCGTAAGAGGGCCAAAGTCTTCTGGGCCAGTCATCGGGTCGATTAGAATGAGGTCGGTGGCCGTTTGTACAAGACCAATGACATTTCCGGAGGGAACTGTTAGGTATCCGGCGGGGTCTACTAAGGTCCAATTCGTTCCAGCAGTTCCTCCCTGCCCTAAAAATGTGTAGGTTACGGTGTCCGCTGCTGCGACATCAGCACCGATCAAGATGAGGATTGCAACCAGGGAACTCCATAATATGATTCTCAATGGGATTGCTACCTCCGCCTCGTTTTTCGTCCTTCACGTGTTAATCTACTTCCAATCAAGAATTGCCGTCAAGTACCGATTTTGGCTGGTACAGTACTATTAACAAAGGACGGGAGCGTCAGCCCGCTGGAACGTGATCGAAGCCCCCGACGGCGTCCTGGAACCTTGCGACGTGTCGAGTGGCTTCCGGATCGCCAACTGTTGATGGCATTTGTAATGCTCCATCGGATTGCGCGAAAGTGGTATTGTCGCAGTCTAAGTGAGGACACTCGCGACCTGCGTCTAACACGGACACGTTCCGGCCTAGCGAACCGATGCTACTGAAGACAAGGAAGAAAACTCGAAGGGATTTGGTCGGGGCGCGGAGATTCGAACTCCGGACCTCCTGGTCCCGAACCAGGCGCTCTACCAGGCTGAGCCACGCCCCGAACAGACATTCGCAGCCGGCCGAAGCCGGTGCAATCACGAGTATACCACCCGGGCGTCCCGTCACTGCTGTTTCTCGGCCGGCGCCGGCGGTTCCAGCTTGAAATTCAGGATCACCTGGTTGCGCGTGTCGTAGATGGTTACTTTCTTGACCGGTGCTGCCAGGTCCCCTCGCTTAGCCACTAGCTCGTAATTGACATCCAGCCTCAGTTGCTTAAACGCGAATTTGCCGTCTTCCTTGGTGGCGAAGTCCACCACTTTGGATGTCTTCAGGTCCTTAAGCTGGACGATGGCCCCGGAAACCGGATTATCAGCCTGATCCTTCACCGTGCCCTGGATGGTTCGTAGCTGGGAGGGCTTGGTATTTTTGGGCATATCGTTGCCGTATACAGCTTCCGGGTGTTTTGTGGGGTCTCCTTGCGCGCACAGCAGGCTGGCCGCGGCCAAGAATGCAAGAGAAGCGGTGAACAGTTTTAGGACGTTCATGGCGAGATACCTTTTCTCTAGCATAGTTCACCGAGGCAGGTCTCGTGAATTGCTAAACTACCAACAGGTGGCCATGGCGTCGAATCCGGTTTCTAAGCTTACCGAAGAGCAGTACCTGGCCATCGAGCGCGCAGCTGAGTTCAAGAGCGAGTTCCTCGATGGCGTGATGTACGCGATGTCCGGCGGATCGCCGCGCCATTCCAGCATTGCGGTAGGTATCGTGGCAGAGTTGCGCGCGACGTTGCGCGGCGGCGAGTGCAAACCCTACAATTCTGACCTTCGCGTTCGAGTCTCCTCGCGCATGTACGCATACCCGGATGTTTCCGTAGTCTGCGGAAAGCTGCAGCTCGCAGACGACCAGAAGGACGTTCTTCTCAATCCTATTGTTATCTTCGAAGTTCTTTCGCCCAGCACAGAGCTATACGATCGCGGAGTGAAACTCCAGCTTTATCGGACCATCCCATCCCTGAGAGAATACATCCTGGTGGATCAAAATAAAGTTCAAGTCGAGCAATATATATACCAGGACGCGAGCACCTGGATTTTGCGCGAGCATCAAGGCTTGGATGCCGAGCTGAAACTGGATTCAATCGGCGCTGCATTACCATTGCGCCTCATTTACGACGGCGTGGATATCGACTCCTGAAGTTACTCCCAGCGCAGCGCCTGCATTGGATCCACGCGCGAGGCACGGCGTGCCGGCACCCAGATTGCAATCAGCGCAAAGAAGCTCAGAATCAAGGTCGCGCCCAAACAGGTACCCAGATCGTTGCTTGCGATTCCATACAGCACGCTAGCCGCGAGCCGCATCACTACGAGCGCCAGCGCGACGCCGGCGACCGCGCCAAACAGGCACAACCGCATTCCCTCCTGCATCACGAGGCTTAGAACCTGCATGGGCCGCGCTCCAATGGCCATCCGGATTCCGATCTCATGCCAGCGCTGGCTCATAGAGTAGGTCATCACCCCGTAGAGCCCCAAAGTGGCCAACAACAACGCTATGACGCCGAGTACCGTCAGCAAACTCGCGCCGACTTTTTGTGCAAAATACGAAGCACTCATATAACCCACGAACGGAGCGGTACCGCTTATGGCAACATTTGGATCCACGGATTGTATCTCGGCGCGAAGCCTGGCTTCGAAGGTCTCGGGACGTTCCGCGGTTCGTACTTCGATGCCAACACCCATGCCGGGCGAATAGAACTGGGCTAGCGGAACATAAAAGTAGGGCACAGCCGGTTCGGATAACGAATGATATTTGCTGTCGCGGGCCACGCCGACAATCGTAATCTCTTCGCCGAATCCCTTGAACTTGTGTCCCAGCGCGAGCCCTCCTGCTAGAAATCGTTTCACGAAGGTCTCGTTCACGATGGCCACTCGACCGGTGCGCCGGTCGTCGCGTTCGTTGAAATCGCGGCCGTCTACCAAAGGGATTTCAAGTGTTGCGAAATATCCGGGCGACACCATGTTGCGATAAAGTTTCATATTCTCGCCCTGGCGCGGAGCGTAGCCATGGATATCTACTTCTTCCCATGATCCGGCGGAAAAGCCCAACGGAACATCCTCGCACAAGCTGGCATTCTTAACTCCTGGCACAGTCAGCAGATGATCCCGCAAGCGGCGCAACAGAGTGATGGACTTTTCGGCGGGATACCGGCTCTGCGACAGATCGTACCCAGCTAACAGCACATGCTCGGGATTGAAACCCGGGTTAGCGGCTTTCGCGTTCTCGAAACTCCGGATGAAGAGACCGCTTCCGATTAGAGCGATTAACGCGAGCGAAATCTCGGATACCACCAGCGCTCCACCCAGCGCTCGCGACCGTGCGCCGGCCGAAACGCCCCGGGCACTCTCGCGCAGCACATCCCGAGATTTGCGGCGGAAGATTTGCCAAGCCGGCGCGAGCCCGCAAAGTATGGTGGTGCCCAGGCACAGCGCCAGGGTGAAGAGAAATCCCAGGCTGTTTAATCCGCTCGCCAGATTGGCTACCGGCAAGTCCGTTTTGGGAAGCAGCCGCTCGATTCCTTGCGTCATCCAGCTAGCCGCCAGCACTCCCAAAACACCACCCGCCAAAGCCAGCACCAACGACTCTGTGAAAAGCTGCCGCAACACGCGCGATCGCGTGGCGCCCAAGCTCAGCCGGATGCCGAATTCCTTCTGCCGCGCGGTGGCTCGTGCCAGGAGAAGATTACTCACATTCGCGCACACAATCAACAGCACCGCGGCGCCGATCGCCAGCAGTACCCTTAGCAATTTGCCCAGGACGCTCTGGACTCCCTCCGGTGCATCCGCCATGGCCAGCACTCGCGCGCCGATGTTCCGATTACTCTTGGGATAGGCCGCTTCCAGGTGCTGCGCGATGGCTCTCACTTCCGTATCCGCCTGCTTCAAATCCGCGCCGGGCGCTAAGCGAGCCATCAACTTCACTGGCCGCGAATTGCGGTCATCCAGCCAGTTCCACGAACCGGTCAGCTCCGCTTGCATCATCAAAGGGACCCACAGATCAAAGTTAAGGCCGTTGATCGTGCCAGGAAAGACGGCCGGAGTAACGCCAATAATGGCGAAGGGTTTTTGGTTGAGCTTGATCACGCGGCCAACGATACTCGGATCGGCCTGGAACCGGCGGCGCCACATGGTTTCGCTGATCACTGCCACCGGCGCACCGCCCGGACGCTCGGCTTGCTCTTCCGCGGAGAAGGTCCGCCCCAGCATCGGTTTCACTTTCAGCACATCGAAGAAATTGCCGGAGACCATTTCCGACCAAACCCGCTCGGCATTCGGAGCATCACCCAAATAAAGGGGACGTTGCTTGAACGCGATCACGCCCGAAAGCGTTTTCGCCTGATCGCGGAAATCCCGAAAATCCAGATACGAGGAATCCAGCAGGTCGCCATTGGCCGCCAAGGTCTTGATGGTTACCAGTTCGCGCCCGTTCGGCACACCGGGCATTGGATTGAGAAGAATCCGATCCACCCAAGAGAAGATGGTGGCGTTCACGCCAATCCCTAACGCCAGCGAACCCACTGCGACCACTGTGAACCCCGGCTTCTTGATCAGAAGACGAAGCGCATACTGCAGATCTTGAAGAAACGAACCCATTGCTTGCGCATATTGCGCAAGTGAATTGCCAACAGTTAAGTTGCACAAAGAAAAGGATTCAATGCCTGCTTCGCCCCCGCAGGCTGTCCGCTTATGGGATAAAGTGATAGCGCTTCGCATCCGATCTGTAGATGGTGACAGCTCGCGCCAAAAACCAGCTCTTGGACGCAGTGGCTCGTTGTCTAGCCGTCGCATGCCTGATTGCAGTGATCTTCATCGCCTTTCGGCGTTTCAATGGAGCCGATACGCCCTTTCTGGCATTCTCAGTGATAGGCGCTGCAGTAGTTCACTTCGCGAATCGACCGCGCGTGATTGAAGCCACCATTACTGCAGTATTGGCCAGTGGTTTGGGGATCGCGTACGTGGGTAGCCGCGGCGCCTTCGGTCAGTATCCCGCTTCCGGCCTGGTGGGCACGCTCGCGTTTCTCGGACTTGCCAGCATGATCATTTTGGGCTGGAAAGCCTGCCGTTCCACCGAAGCTTTGCGCCCGTTGTTGCTGGCCACGCTTTGCCCCATGCTCGTGGTCCTGACCAATGTAGCTTCGGCTGCTGCGATCAAATTTCAACCGCGTGTCTTTGACCTGTTTCTTTACCGCTTCGACGGATCGCTTGGCATCCAAGCCAGCTTCCTGGCCGGGCGATGGTTCGCAGGATCTCCTTTTCTAGCCAACCTCTGCTTCCTGATTTCCGCGGCGTTGCCTCTGGCAGAAGTACTGGTCTTCCTGTTATTTGTTCGCGGCCAACGCATGCCTGCCAATCCGATGGCTCTCTTCATCGTGACAGGGATTGCAGGATTGGCCTTTTTCCAATTGTGTCCGGCCACCGGCCCCGCGCATGCTTTTGGCGCGGAGTTTCCGAGTTACCCGCCGCCCTTCCAGCCGCTCGAAGCCGTGCGGGCGGACGATGTACCACGCAGTGCAATGCCATCCCTGCGCGGCGCGTGGGCGCTGCTCATCTGGTGGAGCTTGCGTTATTCGAAGAATTGGATGCGCTGGCTCGCTACTGGGTTTCTAGTGCTCACTGTGCTGGCGACTCTGGGGCTCGGCGAAAACTACCTGATTGACTTAGTGGTTGCAGTGCCTTTCGCGGTGACAGCCATGGCAGCGTGCACCGGGCAACATCGAAAATTGATTGCCGCGGGCGCGCTGGTGCTAGCGTGGCTGCTCTACTTGAGATTCGGGTTGCCGGTATTCACTCTGTCACCGCTGGGAGCTTGGATGGCCGTGCTGGCAACTGTGATCATCTCGCTATTAGTAGCTGGCGCGAAGAATCCTTCTATGCTGCGGGGCCGGATCCCATCAGGCGGCGGGTTGCTAACCCGTCTTATGCCGCCCGCTCCACCGAACTAATTTCGCCGACAACCTGTTGCGGAACTCTCAGCACCTGCCAGCTTTTCCACAAAGCCTCGCCCCAACTGTAGGATCGATAGGAAAGCCCTTGCTTGGCGCAGAAAGCTTGCACCGCCAGGCTGACCTCGGGATAGTGGACGTGGCTGATGTTGGGAAACAGATGATGCTCCACTTGATACTCCAAGCCCGAACATAGGAATCGGCCAAGCCAGCCCGTCCGAAAACTCACAGTGCCGGAAGTTTGCGCCGTGTAGAAATCCGTAGCCTCCCGGCTCTCCTCGGTAAAACGCTGCGCATCCGCCGGAAAATGGCCCGGGGCCAGGATTGCGTACATGGCGTATCCCAATAAAACATTTCTCAGGAGATAGAACACGGCCACGGCCGGCCACGGCAAGAACAGCAGGGGAATGCCCACCCAGAGCACACAGTGCAGCATCAGGGCGCCTGCATCGATCCAGTGGGAAATTTTTCGCTCTTCGGGATGCCGCAGTTTTCCGATCACATGTGCCCAGCCTGCCATCTGTATGCTAAAACAATTCACCGCCAGAGCCAGAGGAAACAACCAGAATTGCAAATGTTTATGGTAAAAACGGCGGAAGCCGGAACTGCCATCAACTTCGCTCTCCGTGATGGCGAACCACGGCAAGAGATCGGCGTCGCTGTCCACTCCCACCACGTTCGGCGAAGGATGGTGTAGGGTAACATGCTTATGCCACCAGTACGTTGCGGATAGGCCGACAAACATGGGATACCCGAGATAACTGAGAAATTCGTTCACCCAGCGCTTATCGCTGGTTCCATAGTGCGTTGAGGTGTGGGTGTTGGTTCCGACGCCCATGCACCCAAATGCTGAAATCAAGATCCCAGCCGCTTTCAGGACCGGGTGATGGAAGGCGAAGAAAACAATCATGCCTCCGAGCGCAATCGCTGCGTGGATCAGCAGCTCGAATAGGATCCGGCCGGTTGCTTTTTTGTTCCAGCCGCGGCGGACGAATTCTCTGCGCAGTTCTGTAACTGCTTCAAGGGTCGACATCGTGTTAAATTTGGTCTGCAACTTCAGGTTAACCGGGATTTTTACTAGGTTTTGTAAGAGTTGCGTAATATAACTCACGCACCGCCGGCGGCCCATCCCGCAGTACTATGGATTTACCCGCGGCCTCATGCCCAACCCCGACTACGGTCTCGACGCTCCCAAACTAGTTCGGCGCTTTGCAATGCGGGGCGGATTCCTAATCGCCTTCGCCGTGGTCTTATACGTTGCCAATCGAAACACCAGCCCCGGCACGGCGCAAGCGTTGGCCAGCATTTTCGTCGCGGTCGGCCTGGGCTTTTTGGTCACGGCGGGCGTAATGGTATGGTCCAGCCGCGTGGCGAAGCTTAGGCTGCGCGATCGGATGCTCGACGGTTTTTCCTGGCGCGGCGATGAGACTGTTCTGGACGTTGGATGCGGGCGCGGTCTGCTGCTCATTGGCGCCGCCAAACGCCTCAAGACCGGCAAAGCCACCGGTGTCGACACCTGGCAGCCGGACCATCTTTCGGGCAACAATCCGGAAGCCGGGCTACGCAATGCAAAGACGGAAGGCGTGGAGAACCGCGTGAAGATAGAGAGCGCCGATGCGCGCAAGCTGCCTTTCGGCGCAAGCAGCTTCGACGTAGTTGTTTCGAGCCTCGCGATTCACAATATTCCGTCCGCCCCGGAACGGGCCAAGGCTCTGCGCGAAATCGCGCGCGTGCTGAAACCTGGCGGCCGCGTGGCCATCTTTGATATCTTCCATACGTCCGAGTACGCGAAGGTTCTCCAGCAATTGGGTCTGACCGATATACAACTATCGAGCCTGAGCCTGCTGTGGGGTGTGCCCTGTCGCACAGTGACCGCCCGGAAACCCTGAGAGCAAAAAGCAGCAGCGAGACCCGCAGCCCCAAGCCCCCAGCCCCGAGTCCCCACTCCCCTTTCGCTATCGTAAAGAGGATGCACGATGAACGCACACGTCTTCTCGAAGCGCGCCACCGAAAAAAACATTGGAAGCGATGGGGACCCTATCTCACGGAACGCGCGTGGGGAAATCCACGGGAGGATTACAGCGCTTATGGGACGGCTTGGGACTACTTCACGCACGAGCACGCCCGTTCGCGTACCTATCGCTGGACTGAAGATGGAATCGCCGGTATCTGTGATAATCACCAGCGCCTCTGTTTTGCGCTCGCCTTCTGGAACGGGCGCGATCCGATTCTGAAGGAGCGTCTCTTTGGCCTAAGCGGCCCGGAGGGCAATCACGGCGAAGACGTCAAGGAATATTACTATTACCTGGATTGCACTCCCACGCACTCCTACATGAAGTGCCTCTATAAATATCCGCAGTTGGAATTTCCCTACCAGAACTTAGTCGACGTCAATCGGCAGCGCTCGCGGCTCGAGCCCGAGTATGAGCTGATGGACACAGGCATTTTCGAGCATGACCGCTACTTCGATATTTTCGTCGAGTACGCCAAGCACGATGTTGACGACATCCTGGTTCGCGTCACCATCATCAACCGTGGGCCCGATCCAGCGCCGCTTCATTTGCTGCCCACGGTCTGGTTTCGGAATACCTGGAGCTGGGGGTACGGCACGCCGCGCCCGGAGTTGGGACGCCTGGATTCGTATTGCATCGGGATTTCCGAGCGGACTCTGGGTGATTTCAAGGTATGGTTGGAAGGCGCTCCGCCGCTGTTGTTCACCGAAAACGAGACTAATACCGAGCGCTTGTTTAACTCTCCCAACCGGCAACCCTTCGTCAAGGACGCGTTCCACCGTTACCTGATCCATGGCGAACAGGGCGCGGTAAATCCCGACGAGCGCGGGACCAAAGCCTGCGGCGTGTACCAGCTTGCGCTGAATCCCGGCGAAACCAAAGTGTTGCGTTTCCGCCTGCATTCGGGTCGCGCCCCGATGCCGGATATCGATCGCGTATTTCAAGAGCGCATCAAGGAAGCCGACGAATTTTTCACCTTTTGTCCGGAGTGTCTCTCCGACGATGCCCGCATGGTGCAACGCCAGGCGCTGGCTGGATTACTGTGGTCGAAGCAGTTCTACCATTACGTTGTCGAGGAATGGCTGAATGGCGATCCGGCCATGCCGCCGCCTCCTCCGGAACGTAAGCTCGGACGGAATCGAGCCTGGATTCACGTTTACAACGATGACGTGTTGTCGATGCCGGACAAGTGGGAATATCCGTGGTTCGCGGCTTGGGATCTGGCGTTCCATACGATCCCGTTTGCGCTGGTCGATCCGGATTTCGCGAAGCAGCAGCTCTCTCTGCTGTTGCGTGAGTGGTACGAATCGCCCAACGGCCAGTTACCGGCTTACGAGTGGGAGTTCAGCGATGTCAACCCGCCGGTGCATCCGTGGGCCTGCTTCCGTGTCTACAAGATTGCGAAAAAACTAACCGGCGAACCCGACTACGGGTTCCTGGAAGCGGTGTTCCACAAGCTGCTGATGAATTTCACCTGGTGGGTCAACCGCAAGGATTCGCGGGGCAACAACATCTTTGAAGGTGGATTCCTGGGCCTGGACAACATCGGAGTGTTCGACAGGTCGAAGCCGCTTCCGACCGGCGGATTCCTGGAACAAGCGGATGGTACTGCCTGGATGGGCATGTACTGCCTGACCATGTTGCGAATCGCCATCGAGCTAACCCCGCACGATCAGTCCTATGAGGACATCGCGAGCAAATTCTTCGAGCACTTTCTTTATATCGCGAGTGCCATGAACCGGCTGGGCGAGGGCGGCCTGTGGGATGAAGAGGAAGGATTTTATTACGACTGGCTGCGCCTTCCCGACGGCCAAAAGATTCCTCTGCGCATACGGTCGCTGGTGGGCTTGATTCCATTGTTCGCCGTGACCACGCTCGATCTGGATCTGCTCGACCGGCTTCCCGGCTTCAAGCGGCGTATGGACTGGTTCACCAAACATCGGCCGGATCTGTGCGGCAATATCGCCTCCATCACGCGCCACGGCATGGACCAACGATTGCTGTTGTCGATCGTGCATCCGTCCCGGCTTCGCCGTGTACTTGCCACCATGCTGGATGAGAACGAATTCCTGGCGCCGCACGGCATCCGTGGAATCTCGCGGTATCACAAGGATCATCCGTTTATTCTGCAAGCCGACGGGCAGGAGTACCGCGTGGCGTACGATCCCGCCGAATCCACCACGGGGACGTTTGGCGGGAACTCCAACTGGCGCGGCCCCATCTGGTTTCCGGTGAATTATCTGATGCTCGAATCACTGCAAAGATATCACCACTATTTCGGCGACGAATTTCAGGTGGAATGCCCCACCGGATCCGGCGTGATGATGAACCTATCGGACGTCGCGGCTTTCTTGTCGCGGCGGCTCTCGCATCTGTTCTTGCGCGACGAGCATGGCCGCCGGCCGGCGTTTGGCGATGTGGAAAAGCTCCAAACGGACCCTAATTTCCGCGACCATATCCTGTTCTTCGAATATTTCAACGGCGACACGGGCGCAGGAATGGGCGCCAGCCATCAAACCGGCTGGACCGCTCTAGTGGCCAAGTTACTGCAGCAGAGCGGGGAGTAAGACGAAAACCGTTTCTGGTTTCTTGTTTCTGGTTTCTGGTTGCCGAACTGGGCACCCGGGTTTAACCAGAAACCAGGAACCAGAAACCAGAAACCGGCTTTCCTAACCCTTTCCCCGCCCGCCCGTCTTAACCGGAGAGGTGACCTGCATGAGAAAGCTGCTGCTATTGCTATCCGCTTGCGCTCTGGTTTTCGCCGGCGACAGTTCCCGTTATCGCGAGGATTTCCATTACAACTACCCGCAGACCGCCGGGGGCCGGATTACGCTGGAGAACTTCAACGGCTCGGTTGAGATCACGGGTTGGGACCAGAACACCGTGGATATTTCGGGCACCAAGTACGCCGAAACCCAGAGCCTGCTGAACTCCATGCAGATCGAAGTATCGAGCTCCGGCAATGCGGTCCGCGTGAAGACCACCCGGCCCGATCCCCATCACGGAAACATGGGCGCGAAATATGTCATTCGAGTTCCGCGTCATACCGTGCTCGAAGACGTGGCCAGCTCCAATGGTTCCCTCCGCGTAGACGATATCGACGGCAACGCTCACCTGACCACTTCGAATGGATCGATTCACCTGGGGAGAATGAACGGCAACGTGGACGCGCATTCCTCGAATGGCAGCATCGAGGTGAAGGACGTGAAAGGGAACGTGAATTTCACAACTTCCAACGGCAGCGTGCACGCAGAGAACGTGGAGGGCGCCTTTGAGGCTCAAACCTCGAATGGCGGTATTCACGCGCGCCTGCACGACACCGCCAGTGGGCAGCCTATTCGGCTCAGCACCTCCAATGGCGACATTGATCTGCAAGTGGATTCCCTGCGCCAGAACGATGTGATCGCATCCACCAGCAACGGTCCGATTACCGTGCGGATGCCGGCCAGCGTGGGCGCCAGTCTGCATGCATCCACCAATTCGAATGGATCGGTCCGCAGCGATTTCGATGTTTTAATTCGCGCCGGAGAGCTGTCCAAGCATAGAATGGAAGGCACCATCGGCAGCGGCGGCCCGAGGATCGACCTCACCACGTCGAACGGCAATATCAGCCTGCTCAAGATGTAGTTCAATAAGGGCGTGGGCAAATTACAATCTTACGCGCAGTCCATGTTGCGCATCATAGCGGGTTTTACTTTCTCGCTGCACGGTTTTCAGAAGTTGTTCGGGTTCTTCGGAGGCATGGGGCACGGAGCCCGCGCGCATTTCTTCTCTCTACTATGGGCAGCGAGCGTATTGGAGTGCTTCGGCGGCCTGCTGATCCTGCTTGGGCTATTCACGCGTCCAGTGGCTTTTTTGCTGTGCGGAGAAATGGCAGTGGCCTACTTCAAGCAGCATTTTCCGCATGGATTCTGGCCCATCTCGAATGGTGGTGAGCTGGCGGTGCTGTACTGCTTTATCTTTCTGTACTTGATGACAGCCGGCGCCGGTCCATTGAGCTTGGACCGCATCGTCCGGAAGAAGTAGCTTTCTTCCGACTCCTGGAGATTTTTCGGCGCGTCCGTCATGCGGCTCCAGAGTAACTCGCGCGGACCAGGGCATAGGCATCAAATTAAGCCGCTAGCAAGAGACCTCGGATGTGCGGGATCCAGTCTGGTCCTCTCTTTTGGTTGCAACTTCGCAGAACGGGAGTTGTACTTGCGTCCATGGGTACACGTCAACAGGTCGGCCGTTAGGCGGCAACTTGACCTCAGGAATGCCAACCGCGAGGTGGCCGCGTCGCGGCGAACTCTTGTAGTTGCGCAACCTGCGACCTTTTCTGGCCTCACCAGTCCTCTAAAATTTCAGAGTAGCCGCTCTATGCGCCATTCAATGCCCATCGTAACGCCGCGCCTGATCTTGCGTCCGCCAACACTTAGCGATTTGGATTTTATCCAGAGCGCCAAGGAAGACGCGTGGCCCGATTTGCAACGTTGGATGGCCTGGGCCTTCGATGATCAACGGTCGCGACGAGCCATGGAAGACTCTATTCGACGAACGATGGATTACCAGAATCAAGCAGGAATCGCATTGGCTGGATTCCATAGGTTCAAAGGGGATTTCGTCGTCCGCACAGCATTGGATCTTACCGATGTGCCGGACGTCTACGAGACTGGATACTGGGTGGCGCCTAAATACGCCGGACAGGGCATGGCTACGGAGGCGGCAAACGCAGCTATTCGTTACGCATTCGGCCACCTTGGCGCCAAGGCAATCAGCATCGGGTACTTCGACGGAAACGAGCCTAGCCGGCGCATCGTAGAGAAACTGGGATTCCAGAAGGTGGGTGTTGCCCATCAAGCTGCGACACGTTGCCTCGACGGCATGAAGCTCGACCGTCATGAATACATCTTGACGACTCCCAATGCACTTCCCGAACTTGACGTCTCATGGGGTTGAGGCGATACAGCCCGGAAGCAAATCCACCTGGACGTGTCGCCGTCCCGGACTTGTACCGCTAATGGTCCAAATCGCGCGTTGTGAGGGGATCCGCTCCATCCCGCGAAATCGGCCTCATTTTGACGCCGGTGGCGGGCTAGGGGGCGTCCCACAGCGAAACCATGAGGAGTCTATCCCCGCAGCAGACGGACCGTCTCTGACAGCACATTGGCGCCCGCGCCTTGTGGGACGCTCTGCGGAGCGCGCGCCCCATTGGCGGTGGGTTGTTCCTCACCCTCCCCGGGTGCCAGGAACAAGTTCGCTTCGATGCCGTGCTGCTTGGTGTACAAATCGTAGTAACGGCCGCGCGCCGCGTACAACGCTTCGTGGGTACCATGCTCGACGATGCGGCCCGCTTCCACCACCAGAATCTGATCGGCGCGGCGAATGGTGGACAGCCGGTGCGCGATCACGAAAGTGGTGCGGCCCTGCATCAGGTATCGCAGGCCCTCCTGAATCAGCGCCTCGGACTCTGAATCCAGGCTCGAAGTGGCTTCATCCAAAATCAGGATGCGCGGATCCGCTAAGATGGCGCGGGCGATGGAAACGCGCTGCCTTTGCCCGCCGGAAAGCTTCACGCCGCGCTCACCCACGATGGTGTCGTACTTTTTCTCGAAGCCTTCGGCAAACTCATCCACGCGCGCGATCCGGCATGCTTCCATAATCTGCTGCTCAGTGGCATTAGGGCGCGCAAACGCGACGTTTTCGCGAATGGTGCCATCGAACAGAAAAGTCTCTTGCAACACTACGCCGAGCTGAGTGCGATAGGAATCCAGCCGTGCGGTGGACAAATCAACGCCATCCACCCAAATAGTCCCGCTTTCGGGCGTATGAAACGCTGAGATCAAGCCGATGGTGGTGGATTTGCCGGATCCCGACGGGCCCACCAGCGCGGTCACCGTTCCAGGCTCGGAGCGAAAAGAGAACTCTTTCAAAATGTCCTTACCGGCATCGTAGGCGAAGTTGACCTTATCGAAAACAACCTGGCCCGTGATCACTGGCAGCGAAACGGTGCGGCGTGGATCTTCATCCTCCGGCCGCTCGCGCATCACTTCGCGCGTCCGCTCCAATCCTGCCAGCGCCTCGGTGAGCTGCGTTCCTATCCCGACGATCTGAAACATCGGAGCGATCATAAATGCCAACATGGCCGTGAACGTCATGAATTGGCCCAACGTCATGGTGTTCGCAAGAATCTGTCGCGCGCCCACATACATGATCAACGCGCCCACCACGCCCATCAGCACAGTGGCCGACAAACTCATGACGGATGTAGCGGTCAGCGATTTCAAGACATTGGCGAGTAGCCGCTGCACCCCGGTTGCAAAAACTGCCTCTTCCTGCGCTTCGGCGTGATATCCCTTCACCACGCGCACGCCACCTAGCGATTCTGTGAGGCGGCCGGTAACTTCGGCGTTGATCTTGGCGCGCTCACGAAAAATGGGCCGGATGATGCCGAAAGCCTTGCGCAACACCAGCGCGAACCCGACCACGATAGCCAGTGCGATTGCGGTTAAGATCCAGTTGAGGTAGAGCAGATAGCCCAATACCAGCACCGCGGTCAGCACTCCGCCGACGAATTCGATCAAACCTGTGCCCAGAAGATTGCGGATGCCCTCCACATCGTTCATGATTCGAGCTACCAGAGTGCCGGTTTTGTTGGCGTCGTAATAAGCCACGGGAAGATGCGCAACGTGGGTCTGCACTTTGCGTCGAAGTTCGGCAATCAGGCGCTGGCCGGCCTTCGAAACCAGTTGCGTTTGGCCGTAAGACGTAATTCCCCGGATCACCGTAGCAGCCATGACAACCATCACCAGAGGCAGCAGCAAATGAATCTGTTTCTTGCCGATCACGTCGTCCACCAGGTATTTCGTGGATGCTGGCAGCACCAGACCGCACGGCGTGCCGATGGCCATCATCAGAAACCCCAGAGCCAGCATGCCGCGCCGCGGACGGATCAACTCCTTGATGTCCGGCCACAAATCGCGCAGCCGCTCGGACGAGCGTTTCTTGGGAGTTTGCGGTGTCACGCTAGCTTAAACCATTGTATTGGATGCTTCCCATACTCTGTGGGATGCGTCCAAGCCGCGGCTGGGCGCTCCGCCGATCCTACCAGGGTCGTGCTCCGATCAGCTTCAGGCCTAGCTCGGAAAGTACCGCGGGGGCTCCCGGCTCAGGATCAACTTGTCCGGGCATGCCCCGCCATTGATCGGGAGCCCGTTTGGTCAGCCACCACGTCATCAACGAGTTTCGAAGCTGCTCGTAGTCGTCGGGAGGCTGCATCGTAACGAACGCCGCGATCCTTGGACGGCTAGACCGATTAGCGGCACTCCCGTGCGGCAGTTTGGTGGACCACAAAATCACGTCGCCCGCCTTACCCTCGATTTGAGTCGTCTTCCGGCGATTCAGCCTTGGTTCGAAGAAATTAAAATCGTCCTGGATACCGTACCTTCGAAGCCACGCGTCCAGGTTTTGATAAATCTCAGGCAGACACTGGAAACCACCCCCATCGCGGCTAACATCGGTCAACAATACGACGGCCTGCAGCGACGGCTCTTCGGGCCCCCTCGGGTCGGTGTCCCAGTGAATGGTTCCCTGACCGGCGTCCGGGAAGGCCGGACGAACAGGCGGCCGAAAAATGCACCGATTGATATCCAGCATCAGCCGCGGGGTCCCGAAGAACTCTGTAAAGAGCTGGTAGAGATTCGGGCACTGGCGGATGTCCCAGAGCGATTGGGCATGATGCATCGGGACAACGCCATCCAACTCCGGAGGGCCGCCATACCAGGTCGCCCAGTCAGCGAGGTCCGCGCCGACGAAGGCGGCAATCTCACGAACCGCATCCCCAGTGATGCTTGCGGGGACCACATTTCGTATCACCATATAGCCCTCGCCACGGAATTGCTCCCGGTCGTGGTCCGTGATCCATTGCCGCACTGGAGTGCCCCTCCTTCTTAAGACCTTCACAACCCGGAATCCACTACGGGGTATTGACGATCCTCCCCGTCGCGGCGCGCGTTTGCGGCGACAGTTTTGAGGATGAAGCGCGTCCAGATAGAATGCTAGATTACCATGCCTAATCTTTTTGCCGGCACGTCCGGATTTGCTTACACGAGCTGGAAACCTGATTTCTATCCGGAAAAGCTGCCATCCAAGAAATTTCTCGGCTACTACTCCGGCCGGCTGAACGCGGTTGAAGTAAACTACACTTTCCGGCGCCTGCCGTCCGCTTCCACGCTGGAGAATTGGGTGAATCAAACGCATCCAGGATTTGTATTTCCTCTGAAGGCGCACATGCGGATCACGCACATCCAGCGCTTGAAACCTTCCGAGTTCACTGAGGTATTTTTCAAGGCTATCGATCCGCTGCGGGCAGCCCGCCGTCTAGGCCCGGTGCTATTTCAGCTTCCGCCGGCGATGAAGTACGACGAAGGATTGCTGGCTGAATTCTTGAGTACGCTTCCACCGGATATGCGCTACGCCTTCGAGTTTCGGCACGTATCATGGCTCGTGGACCCGGTATACAAGCTGCTAGAAAAGCACGGCGTGGCGTTGTGTCTGGCGGAATCCGAGAAGCTCACGATTCCCGAAGTGATCACGGCGAACTTTGTGTATTCGCGGCTAAGAATGCCGGAGTATTCGGTAGAAGACCGCAAAGAGATCGCTGAGCGGGCCGATGACTTGCTGAAGAAGGGACAGGACGTTTACGTGTTCTTCAAGCACGAAGAAACAGCGGCAGGTGCTCTGTACGCCGAGGAGTTGCTGAAGAATGCGGCGCATGGCACCGCACCACCTGCCTCCTTCTGACTTCTGTATTCTGGCTCCTGGATTCTCTTTATCTTGCTGCTTTCTGCTTCCTGCCTTCCGCCTTCTGCTTCGGCGCTTCCGCTTCCGAAGCCATCGGCTTCTTCGCGATCGCGAGGCTCTTCTTAAGCGCCTCCATGATGTCGATCACTTTGGCTGGCTCGGCTTGCGGCGGCGTTACCACTTCCTGGCCCTTGATCTTGGCTTCGATCAGCGCCTGCAGATTCTCGCGGTAGGTATCTTTATATTTCTCGGGTTCGAATGGCGCAGCCAGGGACTGCACCAGCATTTCCGCCAGCTTCACTTCCTGCTCCTTCACCAGGCTGGTGTCCGTCCGGAACTCCTCCACCTTGCGAACTTCATTCGCGAAGTACATGGTGTGCATCATCAAACCGGTAAGGCCCGGACGGAAGATGACAATATGCTCGCGATTGTGCATCGCGATCTTGGCTACTCCCACAAAGCCGGTCTTTTTCAGCGTGTCGTAGAGCAGCGCGTAGGGCTTCTCGCCGGCATCGTCAGGCGCCATGTAGAAGGAACTCTCGAAATAGATCGGGTCCACTTCGGTGGTCTTCACAAATTCGAGGATCTCCATCACCTTCGCCGACGGTGGCGCCATCTTCTTGATCTCTTCGTCGTCGATGACTACGTAGCGATCCTTCTCGTATTCGTAGCCTTTGACGATTTCGCTGCGCGGGATGGGTTTGTCCTCAGCCTGGCAGTAGATCACCTGCTTGATGCGAGAGTTGTCGGTTTTGTGAAGCTGGTTGAAGCTGATGCTGTCGCCGCGCGCGGCGGTGAACAGCTTTACGGGAAACGAAACCAGCCCAAAAGTGAGGTGCCCTTTCCAGACAGTCGAGGCCATATCTACAGATAACATGAAGGTCAAACATTATCAATAAGGAACGTTTCTAGGCTCCTACCCTATAGTTTTTCAACCACTTAGCGATAAGATGTGTGGCGGGATGGAATCCTGCCCGCAGTTTCGAAACGCGCAGGGGGGCTTGTCGACTTGCAACATGTCACGGGTAACGTCCGCGATGATTCGAGAGTCAATTAAGACTAAGCCAGAGGTACGGGAACTTTCAGGACGCTCCAAATCCAAATGACCACGCCAGAAACACGCGCAACTACATTGCCTGAACCGGTTACCAGACGTTCGCCGGGCCACGGCCAGCCGCGCAAGAAAAGCCGGTTCTGGGTCTGGTTCCTCGTAATTCTTGTGATAGCCCTTTCGAGCTATTATCTGGTTCAGCGCAACAGCCAGAAGGCGACAGCCACAAAATCTGCCGCGCGCCCGCCCGCCCGCGCCATTCCAGTGGTGACCGCTTCCGCCGCGCGTGGAAGTATGGGCGTGTTCCTCAACGGACTCGGCGCGGTAACCGCCTTCAATACCGTCACCATCAGAACTCGCGTGGACGGCGAACTGATCAAAGTAGCTTTTGAGGAGGGGCAGTTGGTGCATGCGGGCGATCTGATCGCTAAAATCGATCCCCGCCCCTACCAGGTTCAACTGGAGCAAGCCGAAGGGCAAATGGCGCGCGATGAAGCCACGCTGAATAACGCCAAAGTGGATCTCAATCGATATCAGGTTCTGATGGCGCAGGACGCCATCCCCAAACAGCAGCTGGATACTCAAGTGGCCACCGTGCGCCAATCCGAGGGCGCAATCAAGAGCGACCAGGCCACCATCGACAGCGCCAAGCTGCAGCTTGTTTATTGCGACATCCACAGCCCGCTCAGCGGGCGTATCGGCCTGCGCATGGTGGATCAAGGCAATATGGTGCACGCGGCCGATGTCAACGGCTTGGCGGCGATCACTCAATTGCAACCCATTGCCGTGATCTTCAACATCGCGGAGGATCATCTCCCGGCTGTGACGCAGAAAATGCGCGCCGGAGCTAAGCTGCCTGTGGAAGCATGGGATCGCGATATGAAGAAAAAGCTCGCCACCGGAATACTGCTCACCATCGACAACCAGGTGGATCAGACCACGGGAACAGTCCGGTTCAAAGCCAGCTTTCCCAATGAGGACGATACGCTTTTCCCCAACCAGTTCGTGAATGCGCGCCTGTTGCTGGATACCAAACGCAATGTCGTGATCGTTCCCGCGGCGGCCGTCCAGCGCAGCCCGGATTCCATGTACGTTTACGTGGTGAAATCCGACAATACGGTGGAAGTGCGGAATATCGTATCGAGCCTAACCGAGGGCGACCAGTCAGCCATCGACAGCGGTCTCGAACCAGGCGACACGGTGGTAATCGACGGCGTGGACAAACTGCAGCCAGGAGCGAGGGTCAGTGAGAGCGGCAAAGGAAACGCCGCTCCGAAGGGTGGACCTCGCTCAGGAAAACCCGCTGGAGCCAGCCATAAGGGTTAGCGCATGAGTCCGTCCCGCCCGTTTATCGAGCGACCGGTTGCGACAGCTCTGCTGATGGTAGGGCTGTTGCTGGTGGGTGGTGTCGCTTACCGCGAATTGCCCGTCTCAGCACTTCCGGAAGTGGATTATCCGACCATCCAGGTACTGACCTATTATCCAGGAGCGAGTCCGGAGGTAATGGCATCTTCAGTTACCGCGCCGCTCGAACGCCAGTTCGGAGAGGTGCCCGGCTTGAACCAGATGACTTCCATCAGTTCCGCCGGAAGCTCCATCATCACGCTGCAATTCGTTTTGAGCTTGAACATCGACGTGGCGGAGCAGGAAGTGCAAGCCGCCATCAACGCCAGCTCTAATTTCCTTCCGGTTAATCTGCCGAATCCGCCCATCTACAACAAGATCAATCCCGCCGACGCGCCAATTATGACCTTGGCGCTGACTTCCAATACGCTTCCGTTGACCAAGGTCGAGGACTTGGCCGATACGCGTCTCGCGCAGAAGATCTCGCAGTTGTCGGGCGTCGGTTTGGTGAGCATCAGCGGTGGGCAGAAGCCGGCCGTTCGAATCCAAGCTAACCCAACTGCCCTTTCGTCTTACAAGCTCAATCTGGAGGATCTACGAACCGCCGTAGCAGCCGCGAGCGTGAATCAGGCCAAAGGAAACTTCGATGGCAAGCTGCAGGATTACACTATCGGCGCGAACGATCAGTTGCTTACCAGCGCCGATTACCGGCCTTTGGTAGTGGCCTATCGCAATGGCGCACCCGTGGTTCTTTCAGACGTCGCTACAGTAATCGACAGCGCCGAAAATATCCGGCAAGCCGCGTGGATGAACCAGGCGCCGGCCGTGATTCTCAACATCCAGCGGCAGCCGGGCGCCAACATCATCGCGGTGGTGGACCGCGTCACCAAATTGCTGCCGCAGCTCCGCGCCTCATTGCCGGCATCGGTGGATGTCGTTGTGTTAACCAACCGCACCACCACAATTCGCGCTTCCGTAAGCGATGTCGAGTTCGAACTGATGCTCACCATCGCATTGGTTGTCATGGTGATCTTCCTGTTTCTCCGTACATTCGCCGCCACAGTGATCCCGAGCGTCGCCGTTCCTTTGTCATTGGTAGGAACTTTTGGCGTAATGTATCTGCTCAACTTTAGCCTCAACAACCTTACGCTGATGGCGCTCACCATCTCCACCGGATTCGTGGTGGACGACGCCATTGTGATGATCGAAAACATCGCGCGTTACATCGAGGCGGGAGAACCGGCACTGCAGGCTGCTCTGAAGGGAGCCGAACAAATCGGATTTACGATTCTGTCGCTGACGGTTTCGTTGATCGCGGTGCTGATACCGCTGCTGTTCATGGGTGACGTAGTGGGGCGCCTGTTTCGTGAGTTCGCCATTACGCTGAGCGCCACCATCCTGATCTCCGCTGTCGTTTCTCTCACCTTGACGCCCATGATGTGCTCGCGCCTGTTGCACCACAAGCCAGAGTCCGAGCAAAGCTGGTTCTATCGCAAATCCGAGCGCGTTTTCGAATCCATCATCGCGTTCTACGGCCGGACGTTGGGGTGGGTTCTCGAGCACCAGGGCGAGACGCTTTTGGTGGCATTCGCCACCCTGGTCTTGACCGGATATTTGTATTACATCATCCCCAAAGGTTTTTTCCCGGTGCAAGACACGGGCGTGATTCTGGGGATTTCCGAAGCTCCGCAGTCGGTGTCCTTCAGCTCCATGGCTGAAAGGCAGCAAGCTCTTACGAAGGTCATCCTGAAAGATCCGGCGGTGGAAAGTCTTTCTTCCTTTATCGGCATCGACGGCACCAACACAACCGTCAACAGCGGACGCATTCTGGTCAACTTGAAGCCCATCGAAGAGAGAGGAATCAGCGCCAGCGATATCATCCGCAGGCTGCAGCCTCAGCTCGCGGCGGAAGAAGGCATCACGCTATACATGCAGCCAGTCCAGGACCTGACGGTGGAGGATCGCGTCAGCCGCACGCAGTTTCAATACAGCCTGGAAGATCCCGACGTGAAGGAATTGAACGACTGGGTTCCGCGCTTCTTGGCCAAACTCCAAGCTGAGCCCGAGCTGCGCGATGTGGCGAGCGATCAGCAAAATGGAGGATTGCAGGCGCGTCTGGTGATCGACCGCGCGACATCCTCGAGACTAGGCATCACGCCGCAGATGATCGACGACACGCTCTACGACGCGTTCGGCCAGCGCCAGATCGCGATCATGTTCACCGAGTTGAACCAGTATCGCGTGGTGATGGAGGTGAAGCCGAGCTTCCAGGTAGGTCCGGACGCGCTGCGCGATATCTATATCCGCTCCGCCCTGAACGGCGAAGTTCCGCTCAGCGCGTTCACGCATTTTGAGCAGGACAAAGCCGCGCTGGCTGTGAATCATCAGGGCCAGTTTCCCGCGGTCACCATTTCCTTCAATCTCGCTCCCAAGAAATCGTTGGGAGACGCAGTCACCGCGGTGGATCGCGTGCAGAAGCAGCTGAGTATGCCGGCCAGCATCCAGCAAGGTTTTCAGGGAACCGCGTTGGCCTTCCAAGCCTCCTTGACCAATACGCCGATTCTGATTCTGGCTGCGGTGGTGACAGTGTACATCGTGCTGGGCGTTCTTTACGAGAGCTATATCCATCCCCTAACGATTCTTTCCACGCTGCCGTCCGCCGCCGTAGGCGCTCTTCTGGCTCTGATGTTGACTGGGCAAGATTTCAGCGTTATCGCTCTCATAGGCATCATCCTGCTGATCGGTATCGTGGAAAAGAACGCGATCATGATGATCGACTTCGCTCTGGAAGCAGAGCGCAAGGAAGGCAAAGAACCGCTGGATGCCATCTACCAGGCCAGCCTGCTACGCTTCCGGCCTATCATCATGACCACGCTCGCGGCGCTGTTGGGAGGCGTTCCGCTGGCGCTCGGCACCGGGACTGGAGCCGAACTGCGCCGGCCGCTGGGTATCGCGATCGTGGGCGGATTGATCTTCAGCCAGCTTCTGACGTTGTACACCACGCCCGTGATCTATCTGGCCTTCGATCGCATGGCGCGGCGTTTCAGGCGACGGGGGATGCCCGCATGACATCCGGGCCTGTGAGAGCACCGGTTGGCAGGCGAAAGCGCCTGCCCCACCCAACGGAGTTTCCATGGGCCTGCTGGCCCACCAAAGTCCATGAAGACGCCGTGGCGCACGCACTCTTCGGTGCTGCGCCGAGACTCGTCTCGACGTCGGGCGGACATCGACACGAGTGTCGATGCAGCACGCAAGAGTGCGTGCGCCACACGGCGTCTTCAACGGAGCGTTCATGAGCATCTCGACGCCGTTTATCAACCGACCGGTCGCCACCACGCTGTTGACCACCGCGCTTGCTCTCGCCGGCGGCATCGCCTATACATTCTTGCCCGTTTCCCCAATTCCGCAGGTTGAATTTCCGACCATCTCGGTCATGGCCGCGCTACCAGGAGCCAGCCCGGAAACCATGGCATCCTCCGTCGCCACTCCGCTGGAACGCCAGTTCGGGAGGATCGCGGCCATCACGGAGATGACCTCCACCAGCTATCTGGGCTCGACCAGCATCACCATGCAATTCGATCTGAACCGGAACATTGATGCGGCGGCGCGCGATGTGCAAGCTGCCATCAATGCGGCACGGGGACAACTTCCCACCAATCTTCCCACCGCTCCCACCTACCGAAAGGTGAATCCGGCGGATGCGCCTATCATGTTTCTGGCCCTAACATCCAGCACCATTGACCCTGCGCGTCTATACGACGAGGCTTCATCCATTCTTCAGCAGAAGCTTTCGCAGGTGAGCGGCGTCGGCCAGGTGTTCGTGGGTGGCGGCGCGTTGCCGGCGGTTCGAGTGGACGTGAATCCGACGGTACTCAACAACTACGGGCTCAACCTGGAAGATGTCCGCTCCATGCTCGGAACCGCAAATGCAAATCGTCCCAAGGGTGAGTTGGCCATCCAGCATCGAGTTTGGGAGCTGAACACCACCGATCAGCTGCTGAAAGCCAGTGACTACAAACCGCTGCTGGTGGCATACAAGAACGGCGGCGCCGTGCTGCTCTCCGATATCGCCAATGTCACGGACTCGGTGGAAGACATTCGCGTGGCCGGCATCGCCAACGGAAAGCCCGCCATATTGGTGATTATCTTCCGGCAGCCGGGAGCCAACATCATCGCCACCGTGGATCGCGTCCGCTCGTTGCTCCCTCAGTTGAAAGCGGCCATTCCAGCCGCAATCGATCTTTCCGTGGTGCTCGACCGCAGCGTAACCATTCGCGCATCCGTCGAAGATGTGCAATACACGATGATGATCTCGGTTGGCCTAGTAATCCTGGTAGTTTTCATCTTTCTCCGCAGCGTGAGGACGACTATTATCCCGAGCGTTGCGGTCCCCGTATCGCTGGTAGGCACTTTCGCCGTCATGTACTTGTTGGGCTACAGCGTGGACAATTTATCGCTGATGGCCCTCACTATCGCGACGGGCTTCGTGGTGGACGATGCTATCGTCGTTATCGAAAACATCACGCGCTACCTCGAGCAAGGCATGGCCCCTATGCAGGCTGCGCTGCGCGGGGCGCAGGAAATCGGCTTCACGGTGCTTTCCATCAGCATCTCGCTGGTGGCGGTCTTCATTCCGATTCTCATGATGGGAGGCATCGTGGGACGTTTGTTCCGCGAGTTCGCCGTTACCTTATCCGCGGCGATCCTCATTTCGCTGGTGGTTTCTCTCACCACCACACCCATGATGTGCGCGAAGCTACTCCGCAATCATGAGCGGGAACAGCACGGCCGCATTTATCGGCTGAACGAGTGGGTGTTCAACAAGATTCATCGCGCTTACGAGGTCTCGCTGCGGTGGGTGTTGCGGCATCAGCCGCTGATGCTTCTGGTCACCCTTTCCACCATTGGGCTCACCATCTATTTGTACGTGATCATCCCCAAGGGATTCTTCCCACAGCAGGATACCGGCCGGCTCTCCGGGCAGATTATGGCCGATCAAGCCACTTCGTTCCAGGCCATGCAGTCGCGTGTGCTTCAGATTGTGAATGTGGTGATGCGCGACCCTGCCGTGGATAGCCTGAGCGCCTACACCGGTGGTTCCGGTGGTTTCAGCCGTGGGATCAATACGGGAACCATGTTTATTACGCTCAAGTCGTTCAACGAGCGCAATAAAATGACCGCGGATCAGATAATTGCGCGATTGCGGGGGCAGACCGCTCGCATTCCCGGTGCGACGTTGTATCTGCAGCCTGTGCAGGATCTTCGCATCGGTGGACGCGGCAGCGCTGCGCAATATCAATTTACCTTGCAGAGCGATAGCGTGCAGGATCTCAATCACTGGGCGCCGATCGTCGAACGTAAACTGCGGGCTCTACCGCAGATCGTCGACCTGAATTCCGATCAGCAGAATAAAGGGCTCCAAACCTCGCTGGTTATCGACCGAGGGACCGCCGCGCGGCTGGGAATCTCCGCCCAGCTCATTGACGACACGCTTTACGACGCGTTCGGCCAGCGCCAAGTCTCCACCATGTACCAGCCGCTCAATCAATATCACGTGGTAATGGAAGCCTCCGAGCGATTTTGGGAAAACCCCGACGGGTTGAAGCAAATTTACGTTCGTGGGAACAATGGCGCGCAGGTTCCACTCAGCGCGTTCACGCATTTCGTATCGGAGACTGCGCCGCTGTCCATAAATCACCAGGGGCAGTTTCCGTCCGTGACATTCTCGTTTAACCTGCCCATCGGCACCGCGCTGGGTGATGCAGTGACCGCCATCGCTGAGACCGAGCGCGACGTCAACCTGCCGTCCAATATTCATGGAAGTTTCATGGGGACGGCGCAAGCTTTTCAACAATCGCTCTCGAATGAACCAATCCTGATTGCCGCCGCGCTGGTTGCCGTTTATATCGTTCTGGGCGTGTTGTACGAAAGCCTGATCCATCCCATCACCATTCTTTCCACGCTGCCTTCGGCGGGAGTGGGCGCATTGTTGGCGCTGCTACTTCTGCATACAGAACTGACCGTGATCGCGCTCATCGGAATAATTCTGCTGATCGGAATCGTCAAGAAGAACGCCATCATGATGATCGACTTCGCGCTGGAGGCCGAGCGCAAGGAGAACAAGAGCCCGGAAGAATCCATTTTTCAGGCGTGTGTGCTGCGCTTCCGGCCCATCACTATGACCACCATGGCCGCGTTGCTGGGCGGCCTGCCGCTCGCCATCGGCGGAGGTACCGGCTCCGAACTACGCCGGCCACTTGGCATCTCGATCGTCGGCGGATTGATTTTCAGCCAGATGCTTACTCTCTACACCACACCCGTGATTTATTTGTATCTGGACCGGATGCGTTTAAGAGCCACAAAGTTCCGCGCCAAGCTACTCGGGAAACCTGCGCAGGCGGAATCAGAGGCATGAGGAGTATCCGATGCAGTTAAAAATAATCCGCAGCGTTTTGCTCGGCTTGACACTGTTCACCTCGGCTTGCATGGTGGGGCCGAAGTACAGCAAGCCCGTTGCGCCCGCGCCTCCCGCGTTCAAGGAACAACTGCCGCCCGAATTCAGAGAGGCGAATCTCTGGAAACCCGGCGAGCCGCGTGATGACAAGCTGCGCGGAAACTGGTGGGAAGTTTACAAGGACCCGCAATTAAACGCGCTTGAAGAGCAGGTGCGAGTCTCGAATCTGACTATCGCGCAAGCCGAAGCGCAATTCCGGGAAGCCCGCGCGGCCGTTCGAATCGCTCGCGCGGATCTTTACCCCACCGTTACGGGCGGCGTTTCAGCCACGCGGGCGCATGTGACGGGCAACCGTGCCTCCTCGGCGGCCCCCAGTACCAGCACGGCAAGTGGAAGCGCGATTTCACTCTCCCCCGGCACTGCCAACGACTTCCAGATACCGTTCGATGCGACATATGAAATCGACGCTTGGGGACGCGTCCGGAACAACATCGCGGCCAACGTGGCTACCGCGCAGGCTAGCGCCGCTGATCTTGAAACCATGCGGCTGAGCATGCATGCGGAGTTGGCAACCGATTATTTCCAATTGCGAGGCCTGGATGCCGAGAAGCAGCTCCTCGATTCCACGGTGGTCGCGTACCAGAAAGCCTTGGATCTTACCAACGCTCGCCACAATGAGGGCATAGCTTCGGGAGTGGACGTGGAGCAAGCGCGAACGCAGCTCGAAACCACGCGGGCGCAATCGGCCGATTTAGGGGTACAACGCACACAACTGGAGCACGCCATCGCGGTGCTGACCGGCAAGCCTCCCTCGGAACTCACCATCGAGCTAGCGCCTCTCCGCGAACTGCCTCCTCCCATTCCCATCGCGCTCCCTTCCGAACTCCTGGAGCGCCGTCCCGACATCGCCAGCGGAGAGCGCCACGTTGCCTCCGCGAATGCACAAATTGGCGTAGCGATGGCTGCGTTTTATCCCACCATTTCTCTGAGCGCCGTTGGGGGCCTCGAAAGCTCGGCGATTACAACATTGATCCAGTGGCCCAGCCGATTCTGGTCGCTGGGAGCTTCGCTTCTTCAAACCGTTTTCGATGCCGGACGCCGCCGCGCCACCACCGATCAGGCCATCGCCACCTACGATGCAACGGTCGCTGCCTACCGGCTGAGCGTCCTTACCGCGTTCCAGGATGTGGAAGACAATCTTGCGGCGCTGCGAGTTCTTGAAGAAGAGGCCAAGATCCAGACCGTGGCGGTGAAAAGCGCACAGCGCTCACTCGAACTGGCCAACAACCGGTATGTTGGCGGGATCACCACGTACTTAGAAGTAATCACGGCTCAGAGTGTCGCGCTGACCAACGAAACCACAGCCGTGAATCTGTTGTCGCGAAGAATGACGGCGAGCGTGGCGTTGGTGAAGGCCCTGGGTGGCGGATGGGACACTTCCGGCCTGCCATCCGCGACCGATTTACTGGCCAAGCAACCGCCCGCGGCTGTTCCGGGCGAGACGCCCAAGGTCTCCCCAAAGCCCAACCCATAGCTTCTCGGCGTATTGATATAGTGCGTGACATAATGAGAGACCTATGCCGTCCGTAGCTCGTCAATTCAAACTCGCTGCGCGTCCCGTGGGGATGCCGAAGGAAACTGATTTTTCTCTGGAAGAGGCACCTGTGGCCACCCCGGGCGATGGGCAAGTGCTGGTGAAGACCAGCTGTCTCTCGGTGGATCCCTACATGCGTGGACGCATCACGGGAGTCCGATCCTACGCCGACCCGGTGAACGTCGGCGATGTGATGGTGGGCGGCACGGTAGGGCAAGTTGCGGAATCACGCCATCCCGGATTAGCAGCCGGCGATTTCGTACTGGGGTATTGGGGTTGGCAGGACTATGCGGTGGTTGAGGGCAAGGCTCTGGTTAAGCTCGACCCGAATCTGGCACCCGTATCGACCGCCCTAGGCGTGCTCGGAATGCCGGGCATGACGGCGTATTTCGGATTCATCGAGATCTGCAAGCCGCAGCCGGGCGAGGTTGTCGTGGTCTCAGGCGCGGCCGGCGCAGTCGGGTCGCTGGTGGGACAGATCGCAAAAATCAAGGGTTGCCGCGTGGTTGGAATCGCCGGCGCGGATGAGAAGGTCCACTGGCTGGTGAACGATCTGGGTTTCGATGGGGCGTTCAATTACAAAACCTCGACCGATTACACGGCCAAGCTGAAAGAGATCTGCCCGTCAGGCATCGATTGCTATTTCGATAACGTGGGCGGCGCCATCACCGATGCCGTATTTCCGTTACTGAACGTGTTTGGACGAGTCTCCGTATGCGGCCAGATTTCCATGTACAACCTGGAAAAACCGGAGCCCGGTCCGCGGCTGTTGCCATACACATGGCGCAGTGGCTGAAAGAAGGCAAGATCAAATACCGGGAAGACATCGTAGAGGGATTTGAAAACACGGTGAAGGCTTTTATCGGAATGCTGCAGGGGGAGAATACGGGGAAGATGTTGGTGAAGGTGTAGCCTAATTTTCCGTGACTCAGTGGGAGGGACTCCTCAGGATGTGATACCCGGATGCGTCCAATGGCAGCTTGTCGATTTCCGCAAGAGATAATTTGGCGACGATATTTCCCCGGTCAATCACGTGAACGGATTTCGACGTTAAGGGTTGAACTCCACGGCTGATTCTGATCCGATCGAACAGGTAAACACTGCATGCCCGAGGCAACGTCGGCACATCGATTTTCACCCGCCCGTCAGAGCCCACCGGAAACTCCCGAGTATCGATTGACTCAACGCGGACCGTGTATCGCCCGGGGAACGCCGCTTCAAGCTTGAGGCGCTGTTGCGATGGAAGGTTTGAGACTGGAAGTCGATAGGCACAACCGCAAAGAGCGAGTGCGATAGCGATCAAACCGGGCAGTTTGCTGTGCGCTAATTTGATGGTCTTGAACGCGGCTCCCAGCATATTGGTTATTAGGTAACTCGCTCGAACAACCCCGCCGCGCCTTGTCCGCCGCCGATGCACATGGTCACCACGCCCAGCTTCGCATCGCGGCGCGCCATTTCGTTCGCGATGGTCCCTACCATGCGCGAGCCCGTCATGCCGAATGGGTGACC
>JBEKJJ010000070.1:0-29765 GCA_050011295.1 Bryobacteraceae bacterium | reverse complement strand
CGTCGAAATCTAACTCACTGAAAATCGGCTGATCCAACTTTGGCCGCGAATCTGCAATAAGTGCGCCGTCATGATCACTGCTGCGGCGCCTGCTCTTCCCGATTCGCATGTTCCACCTCAGGCTGCCGCGGGAACACTTTTCAGCTCCGCTACGCCGCCGGCCAGCTTCCACAGCGTCATCCAGAGCTTGCCTGGCGTGCCGAGCGATCCCAACTCTTCGCTTACAACCTCGAAGGAGACTGTCAGCAAGAAAAACTTGCTGAAAAATACAGACGGCCTGCCGGCGCTCGTTAGCCCTACGGCCATCCCAACGGCTCCCGATGCTGCTCCAAAACGTCCATGGATACCTCCGCCGTCGCTATCGTTACCAGCCCAGCCAAGCGCTCCCGATCACGAGCCTGCCACCAAATGGGAATCTTCGCTGCCCACTTCGTTATCGAGCCAGCCATCCACCCTCACGCAGCCGGCCGTTAGTACCTCCAACATGGCTCGTACTACGGTCGCGTCCCAACCCGAGTCCGCCGCGCAAGAAGTGGCGCAGCTTTCGATGCCAGAGCAACCCGTGAACGTTTCCGGTCTCGCGCCACATGCCGGCCCCGCACCCACTCGGGACCGAGCTTCCAACCTCGCTCAGTCGGACGCAGCCGCGTCCCGCACTGTTGCTGAACCCGTCACTGCTTCCAGGCAACCCGCCCTCACTCGCGAGCCAGCTTCCAATCTGCAAGGTCCATTCATTGCGCCCTCGGCCTTGTTGGGCGCACCGTCATTGCCGCAAGTTTCCCAGGTCGAGTCATCGCTTGAATCGCGCCAAACAGCGAATTCATCTCGGAGTCCTGAAGCGCACGCTTCCCAGCAGCCCAGCGTCGATCCCGCGCTATTCACCAAGGGATTGGCGGCCGCACTCGCGCCGCAAAACGGCAACCTAGCCTTTTCGCTCAAAATGTCGGAATCAACCCTTGCGGCGCGCCACGCTCAGCAGATAGCCCAACCCGACGCGACGTCGCGAAATTCAGCAGCCAGCCAAACAAAAAGTGAGGAAGATATTGCGGTGCCCGCGCTGTCATCGAGCGCTGTCCGCGCTAGCTCAGCACCGGCGGTTACACCGGCCCAGGTAGCAGACGCAACAGCAACCGTAAATCCGGTATGGAACGGGGCCGCCGCGCCTCCGCAACTGGCCGTGCAGCCGGACTCTCTGCTATCGGAGCCTCATGCGCCGGCTAACCTCAGCACCGTCGCGGCTATGCACGAAGCCCAGGCCGTTCTGCCTGAGGCGCCCAGGCCGAATGCCGCCGGTGAAATCCTGCTTCAGTTGGGCGGCAAGGATCAGACAGCAGCGGCCATTCGCGTAACTGATCGCGCCGGAACCGTCAACGTCTCTGTACACGCTACCGACTCGGACCTGCGTACCTCGCTCCGCTCCAATCTCGGCGAGCTTGCGTCACAACTCACGCACCAGGGCTGGAAAACCGAGATTGTGAAAACCGGAACCACCGTTGCGCGCGGGGAATCATCGCAAGATACCCATCAGGACGGTCAACGCTCGCCCGGCCAACAGCAACCTTCTTCTCAGGGGGAGCGTCAGCCGCAGCGGGACCGTCGGGCTTCGAGCGGCCAATGGCAGGCTGCATTGGAAGAGCAGGCATCCGTCAATTCCGGAAACTCAGGAGGCACCAACTGATGAATATTCTAGACACCGCGGCTAATGCTGTTCGATCGCATATCACGTCCAGCGCTGCGACGCTAAAGGCGCATGCTACCTCAGGCACCTCCTCCACCAGCGGCACCACCGGTTCTTCCAGCAGCTCATCGGGTTCACTCTCTGTTCCCAGTTCGCTCACCAGCGAGAGTACATTTCTGAATTTGTTAGTCGCGCAAATCCAAAATCAGGATCCGCTGAATCCCACGGACAGTATTCAATTTGTCGGCCAGCTTGTACAGTTCAGCCAGTTAGAGCAGTTGTTAAGTATCAACAAAGGCGTAACCACTCTGGCGTCGGATGTCCAACCCCCGGCATCCAGCACCCAGACGCCTACCAGTGGAAGCGTAAACAAATTAAATTAAGGAGCACTCAATAATGTCAGGATCATTTTCAATTGCACTTAGCGGACTAACCGCGGATACCGACGCGCTGGACATCGTTGGCAACAATCTGGCCAACTTGAACACCACTGGCTACAAGGACACCACGGCGTCCTTCTACGATCTGTTGGCGCAAACCGCCGGCGGAGGCGCAATTCAAATTGGCGGCGGTGTTTCAGCCACCATCGGCCAGAGCCAGTTTACGCAAGGATCGATTCAGCTCACCGGCGGCGCCTTCGACGCGGCCATCCAGGGTAATGGATTCTTCGTTGTTCAGGATTCGGCAGGCGACACGTTGTACACGCGCGCCGGCAACTTCCAACTGAGCGCCAACGGGACTCTTGAGACCGCCACCGGGCAAGACGTGCAAGGCTGGACGGCCACGAACGGCCTGGTAAACACTAGCGGCGCGGTGGGAAACATTGTGATTCCCGCGAATGCGCTTTCCACTCCTACCGCCACCACGGAGTTCTCCGCGAATCTGAATCTTGAGTCTAACGCTACTGCTGGCACCAGCGCCGCGACTTTCTCCGCGCCCATCCAGGTAGTGGATTCGCTCGGCGCCACCCAGACCCTCACAGCCACATTCACGGAAACCGCGGCGAATACATGGGGTTATTCCATCACCATTCCGGGTCAGGACGTAACCGGAGGCACCGCTGGAACTCCCAGCCAGCTCGCCACCGGAACACTCAACTTCGATTCCAACGGAGATCTGAAGACTCCCGCGCCTCCCGGCCAGGTTGTGGTTGCGATTACGGGCCTCGCCGATGGTGCTAGCAATATGAATTTGAACTGGAATCTTTACAACCCCACCACGGGTGCATCCACCATCACTCAGTTTGCGCAACCGTCCGCGCTCTCCGGTACCACCCAGAATGGAGTTGCCGCCACGGAAATCACTTCGGTTTCCCTTAGCAACGGAGGCACCATCGTGGCAAATTATTCCGACGGCAGCCAGGCCGTGGTTGCCCAACTGGCGTTAGCCGCTATCAGCAACCCACAGTCGCTCATTTCAACTGGCCAGAATAATTTTCAAACCGGAGCCGATACCGCCACTCCCGCCGTTGGAGCTCCTGGAACCGGAAGCCGCGGAACCATCCAAGGCGGCGCACTGGAGTCGTCCAACGTTGACATCGCGACCGAATTTACGAACCTGATCGTGTATCAGCGCTCCTACGAAGCGAATTCCCGTGTGATCTCCACGCTGGATGAGTTGACTCAGGATCTGCTCAACCTGAAGCAATAACGATGGACAACTCGGGCGTTTTGTCTGATGCTTTGCATCGCTTCGCGGAGCTTCCGTTCCCCGTCGAAGTGGAGCTCGGAAACCTGACACTTTCGATAGGCGAGGTTTTCGATCTCAGCGAGGGGATGGTCCTCGCAACCGACCATCCCGACGGCGCTCCGTTTATGTTGCGTGCCGGGGGCGCTGAGTTGGCCTCAGTAGAAGTGGTAGTGGTTCGAGATACTCTCTCTGTCCGGGTGCGGGACATGCTGCAGAAGGCAAAGCCGGGTACTGTTGCGAATGGAACTAACTGAACAGATCGCGATGATTTTGGTGGTCTTCGCGCTGCTGGGCGGACTCCTGTTCATCCTGAAGAGGCGCGGCATGGCATCGCTTCCCTTGGTGGGACGCCGTAGCGGGGGCCAGCGCCGCATGGAAGTGCTCGAACGCGTCCCACTTACTCCGCAGCATGCCATCCATCTGGTGCGCGTCTCCGGCAAAGTTGTGTTGATCGGAACCGCACCCTCCTCTTGTACCATCCTGGACTCGGCTCTACCGGAAGCGTCGCCCGCTTCCCTGCCTCAGAACATCTTGAGTACCGGACAATGATCAAACGGCTACTCATCCCGCTTGTGCTGCTCCTCGCGGTGTCACTGCAGGCCGCCCCGGCCGATCCATCGGTTCCCGTCTTCGGACCAACCGCCGGCAAGGGCTTGACGCTCAGCACGCCCATGCAGATCGTCATTTTGTTGACTCTGCTCACGCTTCTGCCCGCGGCCATCATGTCAGTCAGCCCATTCTTGAGAATCGCCATCGTGCTCCATTTCCTGCGTCAAGCTTTGGGAACCCAATCGGCGCCTTCCAATCAAGTGCTGGTTGGTCTAGCGCTGTTCCTGGCGTTCCTGATTATGCAGCCGGTGGTCTACGATGTTTATCACCAAGGTTGGGAACCGGTAGAGAGCGGCCAGATTACCTGGCAGGAAGGATTTGAAAAAGGCTCCCAGCCGCTCAAAGCGTTTCTTCTGAAATTCTCGCGCGAAAAAGACATCAAGACTTGCCTTGAAATCGCGAAATCCCCGCCGCCGCGTACACCCGCGGACTTGGATTTGAAAGTTCTGATTCCCGCCTACATTCTGTCAGAAATGAAGGCCGGCTTTCAAATCGGCGCGGTTCTGTTTTTGCCTTTCTTAATCATTGACCTCGTGGTGGCCTCCGTCACCCTTTCCATCGGCATGGTGCAGTTGCCTCCGGTCATGATTTCGGCCCCATTCAAAATCCTTCTATTCGTTCTGGTGGACGGATGGAATCTGGTGATCGGCTCTCTATTGAAGAGCTTTTATTGAGGAGATCATGACTCCGGAAGCAGTCATCCACATTATCAGTCAGGCGTTCTGGACCACCGTACTTCTCTGCGCGCCGCTTTTGCTCATCGGCTTCGCGGTGGGCATTATCGTGAACATCATCCAGATCGCGACATCCTTGCAGGACTCGGCCTTCAGCACCATTCCGCGTCTGGCTTCGTTTCTCTTCGGATTCTTGCTGCTACTGCCATGGATGCTGAAGCAGATCTCGGCGTACTCGATTTCCATTTTTGCCGACTTGGGCCGCTATGCACGCTGATGCCGCCATTCACGCTTCCCAACTCTACGGGTTCCTCCTGGTGCTGGCACGCATGGCCGGCGTCTTCATTTTCCTTCCTCTCCCAGGTTTCAAAGCCGGCCCTGACGCGGCCAAAATCGGGCTCGCACTGGCGTTGACCTTCGCGCTGTTTTCGCGCTGGCCCGTTTCGCAGCCTGCCCCCTCCAGCATGGTGCAGCTCACTGGTTGGATGCTGGCCGAAGCCGGCATAGGCCTGGCGACTGGTTTGGCCGTGTCGTTTGTCATCGAATGGCTGGTCATGGCGGCACAGGCCATCAGCACTCAAGCCGGATTTGCCTACGCCTCCACAGTCGATCCGAACACGGAGGCCGATGCCACCGTTCTGATTCTCATCGCCCAGTTAGTCGCCGGCATGCTTTTCTTCGCCATGGGACTGGACCGGCAACTGTTGGGCATCCTCTCGCGCAGTCTTGAAACTAATCCGCCCGGCTCTTTCGCGGCTTCTCGCCCCAGCATTGAGGGATTAGTGATGCTCGGCTCTGGCATATTTTCCACGGGACTCCGCCTCGTGCTTCCGCTGATGACGCTGTTGTTCCTGATCGACTTATCCATGGGGCTGCTCGGCCGCCTGAACTCGCAGCTTCAATTGATGGCGCTCGCATTTCCAGCCAAGATGCTGGCCGCGATGGCCGCCTTGAGCCTTATCGTATTTTTGATTCCGAAACTCTACCAGCAATCCGCTACCGCTGCGTTTGGCGCTCTCGGAAAATTCTTGGGAATGTAATGCGCAAGGTCTTTATCCATGTCGCAGAGTGGTGAGAAAACCGAAAAAGCTACAGCGCATCGGCTGCTCAAAGCGCGGCGCGAGGGCAAATTTGCGTCATCCAAGGATTTCGTCAGCGGCCTGCAATTCACTGTGTTCGTGATCCTGTTGGTCGAAAGCGGGCAACAACTGCTCCTCAACCTGAAACAGGCGACGCAATCCTTGTTCAGGCAGGCGTTCCAGCAGGACATGAGCCCCGCTGTGCTCACCAACATCCTGCATGATTCTTTTGCCAAGACCATGTATCCGCTCGCGGCCACCAGCGGCATTCTGGTGTTGACTGGTCTGGCGTTTCAGCTAACCTCCACCGGTTTCGGGATGAGCTTGCAGGGCCTGACGCCCAAGGCTTCGAATTTCAGTATTATTTCCAAGCTTAAGTCCGCTCCTCAAAAAGGTTTCGCTTCGGCAATCCAGGCCGTGGCTCTACTCGCAATGTTCAGCGTCTCCATCTATTGGGTTACGGCGCGCGACTTGGGCCGGCTGTTGGTGCTGCCGCTCAGCAGTCTCCAAGTCAGCATCGCCGAAATGAGCGCCTTATGCCTTACCGTTCTGTGGAAAGCCGCGGCGTTCTTCGTGTTGTTCGGCATGATCGACCTGGCGCGCCAGAAGCGCCGATTCTCCAAGCAAATGAAGATGAGCAAGCAGGACATTCGGGACGAGCAGAAGCAGACCGAAGGCAACCCGCAGATCAAAATGCGCATCCGGCGTCTGCAGCGCGACACGCGCCGCCGCAGAATGATGGACGACGTAAAGACCGCAACAGCCCTGATTGTGAACCCCACTCACTACGCAGTGGCCATTCGCTATCACCACGAATCCATGGCGGCGCCGGTGGTGGTGGCTAAAGGAAAGAATTATCTCGCCGGACGCATTCGCGCGCGGGCGCTATCACATAACATCCCGCTTGTCGAAAATCCGCCGCTGGCTCAAGCCCTGTATAAATCCGTCGAAGTGGGCCAACAGATTCCACCGCATCTTTACCGCGCGGTGGCCGAAATCCTGGCCTACATTTTGCGCCTGATGGGAACCAAAACGCTATAGCAAGATCAAGGAGACATACATATGATTCAATTGAACACCACGTCACTTTCCGGTTCGCAGGATCCGTCCTCGAGCCTTATACCCGCTCCCCAAAGCCAGACCGGAGATGGTTTTCAAACTGCTCTGTCTGCCGCGCTTTCCGCAACCTTGCAACAGTTCGGAATCAACCCCGCGAGCGTCAATCTGTCAATTACACCAGCCACTACCACACCCGCCACAACAACGTCAGCGCCCGCCGCAGTCACACCCTTTTCGGCTGCCGCAAGAGCAACGCCGGCCGCCAGTACCACGCCCACGGAAACTTCTTCGACACCCGCACCCGCGGAGTCCTTCGATGACGCCTACTGGGCCGCGCAACCGCCCGCGGTTCAAGCCTTGCGGAATATGGACGACTACGATCAGCGGTCGCAATTAGCTTCGAAACTTGCCAGCGAGGGCTACACCATCGACGTACCGATCATGGTCTACGGCTGGGACCCTGCCAAGATCACCGCGGCGCGCGAAAGTTACGGATATACCTGGGTACCCTCGGCGTTGCAGAATCCGGTTGCGGAAGCACCTGGAATCAGCATGGGCGCCACCACGCCCTACAATCCGAACAATGCGCCCGCCGGCTCCATCGCCGTTTAAGGCGCGTGAGCGAAGTTGGCAGACGAAAGCGTCTGCCCCACATTGACGCACCAAGGGTTTACGATTGGGTGGTGCAGGCGCTTCCGCCTGCGAACCAGTTTTGTCTCAAGCCTGTAAACGGCTGGTGCTTGTGAGTTGTTACGGTAAGTGGCGGCGGAACGACGCAACGACCGGCGACTGTGATTGCGGGTTACATAGGTTATTAGTCGGTCTAAGGCCCAAAGTTTCTTCAACTAAGTTCGGGGATTCGCGATATGAGTAACATATGGCTAACCACCCGAGCGCACCCGAATACGATGTGGCGCATATTGCTGGCCAGATTCTGAGCGCTCGCAGCACGCGGGCTGAAGCCCGGAGAATCATTTTAGAGATTCGCCCGCGCGATACATTCGAACAGGAAAGGTTGGAAGTGCTGGAGGGCGCGGTGGATTGTTTGGAGAGCCCCGTGATAGAGCGGGCGCAGGCTGCGATTCAGGTGCTGAGACAGCTTGCCGGTCAGCCGGCGAGATCATCCAGCATAAAGGCGCGGCGCGCACCAGTGCTGACGATCTGCCCGGTGAAGCCACTGGTTCCGTTCAGAGTGCAGACCGCTTTACGTTCCACCGGATGATCCAGTTTGACGATCTGGCCTTCGGCGAGTTGCATAAGATCCCCCAAACGCATCTGGGACCCATCCAGCCACACGTCTAGAGCTACGTTGGCGGGCAGCATTAGCTCCATGGTAGCCTCGGGCGAACCTGCAGATTCCGATTGAGTCCGGTTGATAACATCGTCCTGAGCCAGCGCGCCGCCGAAGAGCGTGGTTGGCACAATGAGACAGAACTGCCCGGTATGTTCTCCCGCGGTGAGTTTGAAACGGGCGACGAAAACCTGATCCGTTGCGGCGAAAGTCCGAGCTGGACGCTGTTCCACTTCGAGCGTAACGGTTTCCAACTGTGTTTTCAACGGCACGGCCCAAGCCCGATAAGCATCGGAAAGCAGCAGGCGGAATAGCAAGTTGACAACCTGCAGCTCGATTTCGGTGGGCTTCCTCTCGGGTGAAGTAAAGCTTCCAGGTTTTGCGCCCAGGGCGATTCCGACGATCGGAAACAGGACCGAATATTCCACCTGTAACAATAACCTGCAGTGCTGCGGCCGGATCATCGCGAGGCCGAAGCAGGCGGGTATTTGGTCCTTCATAAAGTCGCTGAAGAGCATATCCCGGCCGTCGGTGTAGCCGGCGGTGATGGAGCTGCGAAGAAAAGCCGAGAGGCTGATGGACAGATCTCGAGCCAGCGCTTCGTGCGCGTTTCGCAACCGATCGGCGGTTGGAGCCTCGCGCCCGGAAGGATTCCTGAAATTCACCTTAGTCCAAGTAGGTTCCATGATACGGCTTATGCGGTAGTCTTCTGATCGGCTGACACAGGCGAACACTTTACTGTTTGGAAGGCAAGCTGCACTAAGTGGGGGAGTAACGTAAACGTTTGATCGAGCGGCGCCGATATACTTGCGAGCCAACAGATTGGAGTAACTGATGATACATCTCACCCGGCTGAACCATGTCCCGCTTATTGTTAACTCCGATCTGATCGAACATGTCGAAGTTACGCCGGATACCGTCGTAGCCCTGACGACCGGTCAAAAGTTTCTGGTCTTGGAATCGGCGGAGGATGTCGTGGATAAAGTGATTGAGTTCCGGCGCGCCATCCTGGCGGCCGGTTGTCCGCTCAAGAAGGATCAAGACTTGGACTCTGCTGGCGCGGAACCGGTACCGGCATCCACGTTGGGCAAATAGGACGACGCCATGGCAAGCAAGAGCGACGCTAGCGCGAAGAGATCATCCACCCGGCCGGATGTTGCCACGCTGGGCGGATTGCTGCTGGCGGCCGGCGGAATCCTGGGCGGCCTGCTGATTGAGGGTGGCAAGCTCACCGATATTGCGCAGGTAACCGCGCTCATGATCGTTCTGGGTGGGACCATCGGCGCAGTTATGGTGACCACGCCGCTCAAGACTCTGATCAAGGCGGCCAAATGCCTGGGTAGCGTTTTTTTCGAGCACGCCCAGTCTCCGCAAGAGGTGATCGATGAGGTTATTTCGTACGCCACGAAAGCGCGAAAGAACAGTATCATCTCGCTCGAATCAGACCTGCCGAATATCGCGGACCCGTTTCTGCAAAAGGCGATTTCCCTCAGCGTGGATGGCACCGATCTGCAGGAGCTGCGCAAGATGATGGAGCTGGATATTGCGGTGGAACACCGGAACGGCGAATCGATGGCCAAGGTGTATGAGTCGGCGGGTGGCTATGCGCCTACCATCGGCATCATTGGTGCAGTGCTGGGGCTGATCCAGGTAATGAAGCATCTGGAGAACATCGAAGAGGTGGGCCGCGGCATCGCCGTCGCTTTTGTGGCCACGGTGTATGGCGTGGCATCCGCGAATCTTTTCTTTTTGCCGGTAGCCAACAAAATCAAAGCGCGATTTCATCACTCGCTCGAAATGAAGGAGCTGATGCTCGAAGGCGTGTGCAGCATCGTGGAGGGTTTGAATCCGAAACTGATCCGGATCAAGTTGGATCCTTTCTCGGATGAGGGCGCCGAATCCGCCAAGAAGGCGAAGGCTCCCCAGGGCAAGGCGGCTCAAACGGCGCCTGCGCGGGGATAGTTAACGTCATGAAGAGAGAAAACCCGCCGCCTGAAAATCATGAACGCTGGCTGGTCTCGTACGCCGATTTCATTACGTTGCTTTTCGCATTCTTTGTGGTGATGTTTGCTTCTTCGCAAACCGACAAATCGCGGGCGAAACAAGTTTCTGAAGCCGTGGAGAAGGCCCTGAAGGACGGCTCCTCCTTCAGCGTGCCTCCGGCGGTGGCTAAGATTTTGGGCGGAACTGTGGATGAGAAGGGCGTGGGAAACGCGATGATGAAAGGCCCCGGAGGGGCGCAGCGTTTTTCCAAGGAATCCCAACCGGAGAGCCTCATTGAGCTGCTGCCTTCTTTGAAGCGTCTGACCAAAGATCTGGAAGACGAAATCAAGGCGGGGAAACTGGAGCTTCGGCTGGAGGCACGGGGGTTGGTGATCAGTTTGAGGGAATCGGCGTTTTTTCCATCGGGTACCGACGTCCTCGACAAAGGCGCTTTCCCGACCATGAAGAAGCTGGCGACGGTGATCGGCGCGCTTCCGAACCTGATTCAGTTGGAGGGTCATACCGACTCGATCCCGATCCACAATGCCAGATTCAAAAGTAACTGGGAGCTGTCCTGCGCGCGTGGAATAGCGGTTTTGGATACTTTGTGCGAGGATTTCCATCTACCGTACGACAGGTTCTCGGTGGTGGGGCGCGCCGACACGGTTCCGGTGGACACCAACGATACCGCGGAGGGCCGCGCGCGCAATCGCCGGGTGGATGTGGTGATCGTCAACAGCCTGCGGCTCAGCGCCGCGGAGCCAGTAAAAGCTGCGGTGAAAAAATGAACCATGTCGACGCTTCGACAGTACTTCGAGCGGTCTCTTCCCATGCAAAATACTGAAAAAAAGTGTGAAAAAGACCGCCGGAGGATCGACAAGATATCAGCACGCTGAGAACGGCGTGGTTCGGCGAGAGGCCGGACAGAAACGAAAAAGAGGAGCAACAATGTCAATTTCGATTCAGACCAACGTTTCATCGCTACTAGCCGAACAGGCCCTCGATCAGAACACTACTCTAGAAGGGCAAGCTATCGAGCAATTGTCGTCGGGTTATCGTATCAACTCATCCGGAGATGACGCGGCAGGTTTAGCAGTAGCCAATCAATATCGATCCACTATCGCTGAACTGCAGCAGGGCGTTTTGAACGCCAGCAACGGCACCAGCATTCTGCAGATTGTCGACGGCGGATTGAACAACATTTCCACAATTCTTGACCGTTTGCAGACGCTGGCCACGGAATCCGCTAGCGCCACTTTCGCCGGCAACCGCAACACGCTGAACCAGGAGTTCCAATCGCTGGTGCAGGAAATTACGCGGCAAGCCAACAACATCGGCCTGGCTGCCGGCGGACAGTACAATGGCGACAACGCCGTTTTCATCGGTGGCGGCAACAACGCCTCCAACGGACAGGTAAGCATCGACCTGAGCGGTTCGCAAAATCAGGTGGACGCGGCCGGTTTGGGTCTTGCAACCGCCAGCGTCGCGGCCGGCGGCACCGAGCTGACGCAAGGGACCCCGAACGCGATCCGGCTGGATGCTCCAGGGGCGACTTTTCTCGCGACTGCAGCCCAGACGTTTACCCTGAACGTTTATTCGTCCAACGGTGGCGCTCAGACCCACACCATATCGGTGGGCGGAAGCGGCGCGCTTACGGAAGCGCAAGTTCTTTCGAGCTTGAACAGCCAATTGTCCCAGTACGGGATAAGCGCGCAGGTCGGAACCGACGGGCAATTGAACTTCGGTGGCGGAACGCCGTTCACGATTACGGCCGTTACAACAACGGACGCGAATCCGATCGCGACGGCGGCTTCAGCGGCCACCAACACGGGTGTTTACGAAGTGGATGGCGCCGCTACTTATGCTGGGAAAGCTGAAACATTGACTTTCCAGAATGGCCAAGGAACCGCGAACGTGACTCTGACCGGCGCCGATACGCTGGCTTCGGCGCTGTCCAAGATCAACGCTCAGACCTCCTCGCTCGGGATCTACGCCATCACCAATGCAGCTGGCACTGGAATCTCCATTCAGAGCGTGAACAACTTTACTGCATCCACTACCGCCGCAGCCGGTACATTCACGGCCACCGGCGCGCAAGCCACCAACGCACCCACCACCAGCGGAACGGTCACAGGCAGCGCGGTGGCTGCTCTGACCGCGATCACGAACGCCATCAGCGCTCTGGGTCTGGTTCAAGGACGGGTCGGCGCGGGCGAAAACCTGCTCAATTACGCGTCTTCCCTGGCCAATTCGCAGATCACCAACTTTTCGGCCGCCCAATCCGCCATCCGCGATGCCGACGTCGCCTCCGCGGCCGCTAACCTGACCAAAGCACAGACCTTATTGCAGTCTTCGATCGCCGCTCTGGCGCAGGCCAACGCAGCACCGTCGGCTATTCTGAAACTTCTCCAGTAGCTCGTACCTAAAGCTTAGTAAGCGCTGGGCCGATCTTAACCAAGAACGGCCCAGTTTTTTGTTTGAGGAATCTCGATGAGCACGAGTTCTGTTAGTAACCCGATTTCCGTAACGGCCCCACAATCTACTCTCACCGGCGCCAGCAGTTACTCCAGCTCCCTGCAGGCTGCCGTTACTCGTGCGGTTTCCATTGCATCTTTGCCGATGCAGTTACTCCAAGCCGATCAGAATCAGGCCACCAGCGAGGCCACTGAACTGGGACAGCTCAGCTCGCTGTTCAATGGTGTACAAACTGCGCTTCAATCGGTGGTGTCCGGGACCGCGAGCGGCGCTCTGGCCGCCACGTCGAGCGATACGTCGGTGGCGCAAGCCAGCTTGTCCGGCAGCAGCGCGCTACCTGGCACTTATACGGTGGACGTGCTCAATGCCGGATCTGAATCGAGTGCAATAAGCAGCGCCCCTTCCACTCCCATCACGGATCCGACGTCTCAGAGCATCAGCCAATCCACATCGTTCACTCTGACGGTGGGCACTCAAACTTATACCATCCAACCGTCAGGCCAGAACCTGAACGCGCTCGCTAGCGCCATTAATTCCAGCGGCGCGCCGGCGCAAGCAGTGGTGGTGAATCTAGGTTCGCCCACCGCGCCAGACTATCGGCTGGTGGTTCAAAGCACCAGCCTCGGCAATAACACCATTCAGTTGAACGACGGGACCAACAACCTGTTGAACGTCCTGGCTGCGGGCGCGAGCGGATCCTATACCGTAGATGGACAGCCGCCGGGCGGGATTACCACTAACTCCTCCACCGTGACTATTGCATCGGGCGTCAACGTGACGCTTGGAGGGCAGACCGGCCCTACAACAGTAACGGTTTCGGCCAGCCTTAGCTCCGTCTCCGACGCGCTTTCTAACTTTGTCACAGCATTTAACTCAGCCGTCGCTGAATTACAAAAGAACTACGGCCAAAACGGCGGCGCCTTGACCGGTGATAGCTCGGTGCTATCCATGAGTCAAGTGCTAAATCAGATCGCCACTTACACGGGCGCGGTCGGCAGCTCGATTACCAACTTGACGCAGTTGGGCGTGGAATTTACAGATCAGGGCACGCTGACGTTTGATCCTTCCGTGATCGCGGGCCTGTCGCCATCGCAGATCACAGATGCTGTGAATTTTCTCGGAAGTCCCACCACGGGCGGTTTCCTGCAATACGCCACTAACAGTCTCAACGGCATCACGGATCCGACCACCGGAGTGATCGCAACTGAGTCGCAGTCGCTGCAGAACCAGGTAAACACCGACCAGACTCAAATCAATAACGACCAGGCGCAGATTACCCAGCTCCAGGCCAACCTGCAGGCGCAAATGGCTCAGGCCGACGCGCTGATCGCGACACTGCAGCAACAAAACACTTTCCTGCAGGGGCTGTTCCAATACGCCACCAGCAACAATCCCGATGTCGCAAGCGCTGCATAGCATTGCACGGGAATTGCGCTCCGCATTGCTCGGCGGCGACCATGTTCTGGCCAACCGGCTGGTCTCTGATTATACCGATGCGCTGCGTGAGCTTTGGGAATCGATGCCGGAGAGCGATCGTGCGGCGTCGTCCATTCCACAACAGGCTCGCGAACTGCTGACCTGGGCGCACGATATGACCGTGGTCCGGCGCGCCATAGATGGCGCGCAACTGGCTGTGGTCCAAAAGGCGGGCCGGTATAATGCTGCTCGCTATGGTGCGAGTCCAAGGCCAGGCGTTCAATTCCGCGGATAATGACGACTAAGGCACCGGCTCCGTTGAAGACGCCTTGTGGCGCACGCACTTTTGCGTGCCGTGTTCGCACTCCTGCGAACACAATAGGAAGAAGAATTGTTTTTATGGGCGTTCACACGAGTGTGAACGCGGCACGCCGGGGGCGTGCGCCACGAGGGCAGCGGGCCCACGGGAACTCCCTCACCGTCGCGGTTTTCTAACGGGGCAGCAAACCGTCGAATTCTCAACACCTAGCGTCATGGTTGAAACGGTAACGGCGGCCAAGTCTCTGATTCATGGCTCGGCTGGCCGCGGCAGGCGAATTGCATTGGCGATGCCATCATGCTGGAGAACGCCGGTGTAGGCATTGAGCGCTACATGAATCTGTTGAGCGCTAGCCAGAAGCTTGTCTCATCCAACATCGCCAACGTCGATACGCCTGGATATAAAACCAAAGATATCGATTTTCAGTCCGAACTTGCGAGCCAGTTCGGTAGCCTGGAACCCACGGCTCGGGAAGTTTCCGGGCTCAAGACCAAGAACGACGGCAACAACGTGGACATGGACCGGGAATCCAGGCGGCTCTCTGAAAACGCACTGCGATTTGCAGTGGCGACCAACCTGGCGCACTCCGAGCTGCAGACACTTCGAAGCGCGATCGAGGAGGGCAAGACTTCATCATGAGTCTGTTTTCGTCTCTGGCGGTCAGCGGATCGGGAATGTCGGCGCAACGAACGCGCGCCGAGCTGTTGGTGGAAAACCTCGCGAATGCGGAGACCACGCGTACGCCCGAGGGCGGCCCCTATCGCAGAAAAGATGTGGTATTTGAGGAAGACCCGACGGTCGGATCATTCGGTTCCGAGCTGAGTTCCGCGTTTGGTTCAAACGGGTCGGGCGTGGCCGTCAGCCAAACCATCGTGGATGACAGCGAGCCCTTGCAGCGTTACTTGCCGGGACATCCTGACGCCGACAAGAACGGCTATGTTTCGTTCCCCAAAATCAACCAGGCCGAGGACATGGTGGATCTGATGGGCGCCTCCCGCGGTTATGAAGCGAATGTGGCCGCCATATCGGCGGTAAAAGACATGATCCAGAAATCACTCGACCTGTTCCGTTAATTCCATGTCCATACCAATTTCTGCTCTCGCACCGGTCAGCATCCCCCCGATGTCTCCCGTGGATTCTTCCACGGCCACTCCCGGCGGCTTTCAATCCGTGCTGGAGGGCCTGGTGGGGGGAGTTGAAAAATCGCAGGCCCAGGCTCAAAAAACCGTGAACAGCTTTCTCACCGGCGGCAACGAAGAGTTGCACTCCGTGGCGTTGGCGGCCCAGCGATCGTCACTCGAGTTCGACTTGTTCATGCAGGTGAGGAACAAGGTTGTGTCGGCCTATCAAGAAGTCATGAGGATGCAGGTCTGAGGCAAGCGTAGCGCAACTCTCCCCACTCCATGGAACAACTCAAAAAGCTTCTGCTCTCCCTCACCGCGATGCAGCGCGTGACCATCGTGTTCTGCGCTTTGGCCATGGCCGCGGGTGTGGTCTGGTTCTCTCGCTGGCAGCAGGCCGCAGGATTACGGCCGCTCTATACGTCGTTGGCGCCGGAAGACGCCAATGCCATGATCCAGAAACTGCGCGAGAGCGGAGTAGTTTATAAAGTCGGAGAAAATGGCACCAGCTTGATGGTGCCCGAAGCGCGCGTGGCCGAACTGCGCCTGGAAATGGCCGGCCTGGGACTTCCTAAGACCGGGCGCATCGGCTTTGAAATTTTCGATAAAACAAATTTCGGCATTACCGATTTTGCGGAGCATGTGAATTATCGTCGCGCCGTGGAAGGCGAACTGGAACGTTCGGTGATGGCGCTGGCAGCCGTGCAGCAGGCACGCGTGCACGTGAGTTTACCGAAAGAATCTGTGTTCACCGATTCGCGCGAATCCGCCAAGGCAAGCGTGCTGGTGGGTCTTCGGCCAGGCGCGCGGTTGTCTGCTCAAAATGTGATTGCCATCAGCAACCTGGTGTCGAGCGCGGTGGAAGGCCTGGCTCCCGAATCCGTTTCGGTGGTGGATATGAGTGGAAACCTGCTCAGCCGTCCCCGGCGCGACGGGTTGCCCGACGGCGCGCAAATCAGCGAGGCGGCGCTCGAATACCGGCAAGCCATCGAACATGACCTGGCTGTCAAGATCAACAATACGCTGGACCCGCTGCTGGGCGCCGAAAAGTTCCGCACGGGAGTTTCGGCCGAAGTGGACATGACCAGCGGCGAACAGAGTGAAGAGACGTTCGACCCTACCAAATCCGTGATGGTGACATCGCAGAAAACTGAAGATTCGAGCGGAACGACGCGGGCCGGGGCCGCTGCCACACCCACGCCTCCGGGCACAGCCGCGAATCTGCCGCAAGCCGCTGCGCCACACCCGACCAGCGGCTCGACGTCCACGAAACGCAGCGAGAGCATCGCCTACCAATCCAGCCGCGTCACCAAGCACGTCAAGTTGCCGCAGGGAGCAATCAAGCGATTGTCGATTGCCGTGCTACTGGATCAGGGCGCGAAATGGGAAGGCCAAGGCAAGCAGATGCACCGCGTGGTGACACCGCCGGATACTGAAAAAATCAAAGCCATTCAAGCTTTGGTATCCACGTTGGTGGGGCTGAACCCGGAGCGTGGCGATCAGCTTACCGTTGAGGCGCTGCCTTTTGACAGCACGCTGAACATGGAGCTTCCGCCGGCCCAAACGCCCGAGCCTTCCAAGCGCGATAACCTGACGGGGATCGAGGCGTTAAAACAAAAACCGATGATCCTGTGGGGGTCGGCTGGAGGAGCGGTGGTGGTTATCGCGCTGGTTGTTTTTGCAGTGACGCGAGGGAAGAAGAAAGAGGCCATGCGGGATATGCCGGAAGTGTTGCCGCCGGCCAGCTCAATGGCTAGCCTCGCGGCCGCGCCCGGCTCGCAACCCCTGGGGCAAACGGGCGCCATTGCAGCGAACGAAGGTTCACGCCTGCCTGCGCTCATGCCCTCTAGAACCGAGGTCCTGTTGAACCAATTGCAGGAAAGTGGAAGAAATAATCCGGAAGCATGGGCCGGCGTTCTACGCGGCTGGCTTTCTGAAGAAGAAGCGCACTGATAATCCTTCATGAACGCGAACGAAACGACAACGGCGAAAATTCCAGGTCCTCAAAAAGCGGCCATTCTGCTGGTGGCTCTGGGTGACAAACTGGGCGGGGAGATTCTGAAGCAGCTCAATGACGAGGAAGTGAAGGCAGTCAGCAAAGCCATCGCGCGTCTCGACAAGATTACGCCCAACCAGACCGAATCCGTACTGGAGGAATTTACGCAGGCCACGCGGAGTGGCGCGCGCGGAGGGTTCGACTACGCCAAGAAAATGCTCGCCAACGCGTTCGGTCCGGAAGGCGCTAAGCGAATCGCCGAGCATCTGCCGAAATCCGGAGCGCAAGCCAATAAGAATATCGAATCTCTGCAGAAGGCCGATCCGCTGCAGTTGAGCCGGTTCATGGAGGGTGAGCACCCGCAGACCATCGCGCTGATACTCTCGCATCTCTCGGCGACGCAAGCGGCTTTGTTGATAACGAACCTTCCTCCGGAGTACCGCGCGGATGTAGCGCTGCGAATCGCGCAACTGGACAAAGTTTCGCCCGATGTGGTGGCACGCGTCTCAATGGTGATCTCCGAGAAGCTGAAATCGGTCGGGGAAATGAGGATGGAAGCGCATGGCGGACCGCGCTCCGTCGCCGAAATCCTGAATCGCATGGATTCCGCCATCAGCGACGAGATCCTCACGAACATCAAAGATGAACAGTCCCTGGTGGACGCCATCCGGCACTATATGTTCACCTTCGAGGATCTGATGTTGATCGATTCGGCCGCGATGAAGGAAGTGGTTGCCAAGATCGACAAGAAGTTACTGGTGGTGGCTCTCAAAGGAACCAGCGAACAGTTGAAAAATCATTTTCTGCAGTGCATGTCGCAGCGCGGGGCAGAAATGTTGCGCGAAGACATGGAAGCTACGGGGCCCGTGCGCATCCGTGACGTGGAGGCGGCGCAACAGCAGATCCTGGCCGTGGTTCAGCAGTTGGAGTCCGAGGGCGTGCTGAGTCTCAAAGGCGGCGGTGACAGTCAATATGTCGTCTGAGATTCTGCTCGGCGATGAACATTCGGCCGCTCCGGCGTTCTGGCGAACAGTAGCGTCGGCGCGAAGTGCTCGATCGCAAACTGCCCGTCCGGACGCCGCCCGCGAGGCCGCGCAGGCCTTGGAACAGGCGCGGCGGGAGGCCTTCGATCAGGGCCTTGCCACGGGACGCAAAGATGCCGAGCAGCAGATCCTTCCGGCATTTGAAAAAATGGCGCGCAATCTGGCCGAGCTGGCGCAGCTTCGCGAATCGCTTCGCGAGGAAGCGCTGCACGACTTGGTCCGATTGGCGACATTGATTGCGGCGCGCGTAGTTCACCGTGAAGTGGTCATCGATCCGGATGCGCTAGCCGGCTTGGTGAGAGCTTCATTTTCAAAACTGCAAGCGCGCGAGATCAGCCGCGTGCGCATGCATCCGGGCCTCGAACCTCTGGTGCGGAAGTGCCTGGAGCAGACCGGCTCTCCCAAGAACCTGATTTTGGCCGCCGATCCGGCTCTCAATCCCGGTGAATTGTTTTTCGACACATCGCAAGGCTTGCTGGATGCCTCCGTCGACACCCAATTGCGCGAGATTGAACGCGGCTTGATCGACAAGTTGGGTACCTAGCCATGGCCGCCTCTTCCAGTTCTTCGCTTGGATCCTTGATCCAGCACGCTTCCGAAATAGAATTGCTCCCTTGGGTGGGCGAAGTCACCGAAATGGTGGGGCTGCTGATCGCCTCGCGAGGCCCTGTGGTCTCCATCGGTGATTTCTGTGAGGTGCGCACATCTTCCGGCCGCTCCATTCGATCGCAAGTGATCGGCTTCCGGAATGAGCAGGTGCTATCGCTTCCTTTGGAAGAGATGGACGGCCTTCAACTGGGCGATCGTGTGATCGCGCGTAAGAATGAAGCTCTGTTGCGCGTGGGGCCGCAACTCCTGGGCCGCGTATTGGATGGTTTCGGCAAGCCTATTGACGGGGGCCCTCCCATTCAGGCCTCGGCGGCGTATCCTCTTTATGCGGCCGCGCCGTGTCCTTTGGAGCGCGAGCACATTACCGAGCAATTAGTCACGGGTATTCGTGCCATCGATGGATTGCTTCCGTGCGGCAAAGGACAGCGCGTGGGAATCTTTGGCGGCAGCGGCGTGGGCAAGAGCACGCTGCTCGGAGCCATGTCGCGCCACAATGACGCCGATGTCAGCGTAATTGCGCTGGTCGGCGAACGGAACCGCGAGGTGCGTGCGTTTCTCGAAAATGAACTTGGTCCGAAAGGCCGCAGCCGTTCCGTGGTGGTGGTGGCCACATCCGACCGGCCTGCGCCGCTGCGCATCCGGGCCTGCTTCGTGGCGTTGGCAGTAGCGGAGTATTTCCGCGATCAAGGGAAAAATGTTCTGCTGGTTCTGGATTCGGTGACGCGCCTGGCCATGGCGCAACGCGAAATCGGTCTGGCTGCCGGCGAGCCGCCCAGTCAAAAAGGGTACACGCCCTCGGTGTTTGCGCTGCTGCCAAAAATATTCGAACGCGCCGGCCATTTCAAAAAAGGCTCCATCACGGGATTCTTCACGGTTCTGGTGGAGGGCGACGATTTCAACGAGCCGATTTGCGACGCTGTACGCGGGATTTTGGACGGACACTTTATCCTGTCGCGCGAACTGGGAGCGGCCGGGCATTACCCAGCCTTGGATATCCGGCATTCCCTGAGCCGTTTAACTTCTCGCGTGGCGGCGCCGCAACAGGTCTCTTTCATCCAGAGAATTCGGGAGGCGCTGGCTCTGTACCACGATTCTCAGGATCTCATTCAGTTAGGAGCATACGCGGCCGGAAGCAATCCAAAGCTGGACGCATGCATACGGATCCGTCCGGAAATCCTGAATTTCCTGAAGCAGGATGCGCACGCGTTCTCCAGTCTTGCCGAGACGCTCGAGCGCCTGGAAAAGTTGGTTGCCCAATTAGGGTAGCGGAGACGCATGGGACGCTTTCATTTCCCGTTGGACAAGGTGATTCGCTGGCGCTCGCTCGAGTTCTCCGTGGAACAAGCCAAATTGAAGCGATTGGGGCAGGAGCAAATTCGGCTGCAAATGCAGGCGGCTGCTTTGGGCGCTGAAAAATCGAGACTGGGTGCGTCCATAGTGACGCTCGCCGACCCTCGCGGTGAAGATTTGAGGGCCATGGTGGATTATGGCGCTACTCTACGCGTGCGGGCGCAAAGAATAACGGAGCTGAGGACGCGCTTGGAGCGCGATCTCGTCGTGCAGAAGAAAAAATACAACGAAGCTAAGCAGCGGCTTCAGTTACTCGAAGAATTGCGGGAACGGAAATTCACTGAGTGGCGCTACGAGCAAGGGCTGGAGCTGGAAGCGCTGGCAGCGGAATCGTATCTTTCGAATTGGAATCGGGAGCGGCGGTGACACACACTGGCAGGGCATGGCCCTGCCCTACCGCTACTGACCGATGGCCTGGGTCAAGCCGTTCCAGGACTCCTGGCCGTCCAAGACTTGTTGAATGCGAACTCCGGTCACGAACTGCACATGAGCAGCGTATTCGCGCATCCGGCAGTGTCGGACCTCGCCCGTGAGACGGCAGTCCTCGAACTCGATGTTCACGCTGGTGCCGGGCGGGAGATAGCGGGCGCCCACGAAGCACAAGCCGCCTTCGGAGACATCCAGAATGCGCCCGGTCTCCTCATCTTTGCGCGAACCGCGGACCGCGAAGACGTGCACCGGCAGATCGGCGCTGAGGCGGAAATGCCGGCGCTGCTTGAATCCACGTACCTTGGGCCTGCGGTCGGGAAACTCCATCTATTCACTTATCGGCTTTTTCAAGTGGAATCTGCACCTATTTTGACTCCAGCCTCAGCAAGCCGAACCGTTCCGGCACGTGAAAATTGAGTTCCATGGTTGGTTGCCAGTTGATCAATTTATGGTTCGCCTTTGGCCCTTGGGAACGGTATAAGTTCATCCGGAATTCAGCGCCCGCCTGAGGCGGATGGGAATCAATAGACGCCCAGGGAATGCACATGGCAGCGTACCAGATTCTGCTCGAAGGGTCGATCCTGGCCGATACCTTAAATCCGGAGTTCCACAACCACCCGTCTTCCGGATGTGGCTTCGAGCGATCAATGTCGAGATCCACCCATTCACCTTGCGGCGAAATCTCGAACTCGCGGTAACGGCGGATATTCTTGAAATCCGCACCGATGAATACCTCCGCCACATCCCAGTTCCACAGCTCGTTCGTTTCAGTCGCAGTGACCGGATGCGGCTTTAAATAAAGTTCCTGGTAGGGACAAATGAAAAGGAAGTACAGATTCGCGGAAGTCCAGCGGGAACGTATTTCGGTGACGTATCCAGGGACCGGTTTTCCGAAGGTGTCGCGGTCCGCGACCACCGGCCGCGCGTCTTTCCAGAAGGACGAATCAGGATTCGTATCCAGCGCGACATCGGCCGTTGCCTGTACGCTCACCATGGTGCCGCTGGATGCTACGAGCGCTGCCGCGGCGAGTGCGCCGAGCAAGCTGGTTCGGATGCAGATATTCATAGAGTGTTCCTCTTATTCAAACATCTTTCTGGCAAGCGGTGGTGGTGGGTAGACGACGTGCATCGCTCCCTGCCGGGCGCGGCTCGGCTACGCGCGCCCACTACGTTCATTGGAAGGCCTCACAGCTATTTCGCGTGACGGGTGGTGCAGGGAGGGCGCCGCCGCCGGTTCACCGGCGGACATGCTATTGTCCTAGTGAGCTTACAGCGTTATGTAAGATCGACATATTCCAAAGGAGTTCCCCAAATGGCCTCAGTCATGTCACCGGCTCAGGAAAGCCGGGTCGCTGTGTCAGCGACAAAACTCTTGATCAACAATCGCTGGGTCCCGAGTGAATCCGGCAAGACCTTTGCAACCATCAATCCGTCCACCGGCGAAGAAATCTGCCAGGTTTCGGAAGCCGACGCGGTCGATGTCGAAAAAGCCGTGAAAGCGGCGCGGGCCGCGTTCGAGCGTGGAGCGTGGCGCAAACTGCCGGCATCCGAACGCGGCCGTCTGCTGCATCGTCTGGCCGATTTGATTGAAGCGAACGCCGACGAACTAGCTGCGCTTGAATCATTGGACAACGGAAAGCCGGTATCCATCGCGAAAGCGGTGGACGTCGCGGCCACGGTGGGCTGCTTCCGGTATTTTGCCGGCTGGTCCGATAAAGTGCATGGCAAAACCATTCCGGTGGACGGCAACTTTTTCTGTTACACGCGCCACGAACCGGTGGGCGTGGTGGGGCAGATCATCCCCTGGAATTTCCCCATGCTGATGCTGGCCTGGAAACTTGCCCCGGCGCTGGCCACTGGAAATACGGTGGTGATGAAGCCGGCCGAGCAAACGCCACTTTCGGCATTGCGCATCGGTGAATTGATTGTGGAAGCCGGATTTCCAGAGGGGGTTGTGAACCTGCTGCCGGGATTTGGCCCGACGGCAGGCGCAGCCATCGCGCGCCACATGGACGTGGATAAGGTTGCGTTTACCGGATCCACGGAAGTGGGACAACTGATCATGGAAGCGGCCGCGAAGTCTAACTTGAAGCGCATCACGTTGGAGCTGGGAGGCAAGAGCCCGAACATCGTATTCGCGGACACCGATCTGGATGAAGCTGTCGAAGGCGCGCACTTCGGATTGTTCTTCAACCACGGCCAGTGCTGCTGTGCCGGGTCGCGCGTATTCGTGGAAGAGAAGATCTACGATCAGTTCGTGGAAAAGAGCGGCGCAAGGGCGAGGCGACGCACGGTGGGCGATCCCTTCGATCCCAAGACGGAGCAGGGTCCGCAAGTGGATCAAATCCAGTTCGATAAGGTAATGGGGTATATCGAATCGGGCCGGCATGAGGGAGCCAAGCTGGTTTGCGGCGGTGACCGCGTGGGAGATCGCGGGTACTTCATCGAACCCACGGTTTTCTCCGACGTTCAGGATGATATGAAAATCGCGCGGGAGGAAATTTTCGGCCCGGTGATGAGCATCATCCCATTCAAGAGCGCCGACGAGGTTGTCGAAAGAGCCAATCGGACGAACTATGGATTAGCGGCTGCGGTGTGGACGCGCGATATCAAGAAAGCGCATGCGATCGCAAATAGCGTGCGGGCCGGCACGGTTTGGGTGAATTGCTACAACGTGTTGGATACGCGGGCTCCGTTCGGAGGGTTCAAACAGTCCGGGATTGGCCGCGAGCTCGGCGAATACGGATTGCAACAGTACACCGAAATCAAAACGGTAACCGTCAAGCTGTAATGCAATTGCGGTGATCCTTTCACCGGACACGATGTTAGTTATTGCCGAGGGCGACCCCTATCCGGGGTCGCCTTATATGTTCCACCAGCCCGCAGGCGAAAGCGCCCGCGCCACGTGAGGCAGACGCTTTCATGACCTCGACGCTGGCGCTCTCCTTCTAAAAGAGCTAAAGTTTAAACAGGTTCGACCGCTGTTATTAACCGGCCGCGCTGCACTTCCGAGAGCCGTCTCCCTCTCCTCCCCGATGCGGATCCAGTTTGTCTGATGGAGGTGTCGCCCGTTGTCTCGCTCATTTCTGCTTCGCTATGGCCTCGCGATCGCCAGCACCGCGCTGGCAACCTGGGTTCGGCTGCTGCTCGACCCAATGCTCGGCGATCAGTTTCCTGTCGCCACCATGTTTTTCGCCGTTCTGCTGACCGCATGGTATGGCGGCGTCCGTCCGGCAATGGCCGCGGTCATACTGGGTGCTCTTGCCGCGGACTATTTCCTTATGCAACCGCGCGGCAGTTTCTTGCTGCGAGGCGAAACCGAGTACGTAGGCATGGCCATCTTCCTGGCGGTGGGCTTCGGCATCGCCCTGGTTGGCGGAGAAATGCATACGGCGCCGCTGGGCAAGATTCGAAAACTCCGGCAAGAGCAGGAAGCGCTCGCGCAGACCGAGGAGCGCCTCCGTCTCGCGCTACGCTCCTCGGGGATCGGCGTTTGGAGTTGGGACGTTGCCACGAACCTGGGGGAAACGGACGCGCATTGCTTGGAGCTCTTCGGATTTCCGGTGAGTCCCCAGCGGCGCTTGGAGGAGTTTCTGGCCGTGATACATCCTGAGGACCTCGAGCGAATGAAACAGGCGCTTGCCGCAGCAGTGGAACGCGGCGCCGAGTACAACATCGAATACAGGGTCGTGCTACCGGACGGTTCCCAGAGAGTTCTGGCTGCCCGCGGAAAAGCGTATAGCGTGGTAGATGGACGGTCGCAGCAGTTGGCCGGCGTCTGCTGGGATGTAACGGAACTACGCCGTGCCGAGGAGAAGCTCCGTGACGCCGCCAGGAAGCTGGTGGCAGAAAAGAAGTTTAGAGAGCTTCTGGAAGCGGCTCCGGATGCCGTAATTGTAATCAACGGGAACGGGAAGATCGTGGTGGTCAACACGCAGGCGGAAAAGCTTTTCGGATACCGCCGGGAAGAAATGCTGGGCGAAACGGTGGATCTGTTGGTGCCCGAGCGCTTCCGCGACACGCACGCCGGGCACCGCGCGGGATTTTTCGCCGATCCACGGGTCCGGCCCATGGGTGCCGGAATTGAATTGTACGCGCGGCGTAAGGATGGAACCGAGGTCCCGGTTGAGATCAGTCTCAGCCCACTGGAGAATGCGGATGGACCATTGGTTTCCAGTACCGTTCGCGACATCACGGAGCGGAAGCGTTCGGAACAGGTCCGCGAACAATTGGCTTCCATCGTGAACAATTCGGATGACGCCATCATCGGCAAAACGATGGAAGGAATTGTCGTCAGCTGGAACCGAGGTGCGGAACGGCTCTATGGATATACCGCGTCCGAGATCGTCGGCAAACCAATATCCATTCTTCTGCCGGAGGAGCGCGTCGGCGAATTGCAACTCATCATGGAGGGAATCGCGCGGGGCGAGAGTATCAATCAAGGGGAAGCGCTGCGGCGAAAAAAAGACGGAACGCTGGTGGACGTCGCAATCACCGTATCACCGATCAGGAATTCGCTGGGACAAGTCACGGGAGCCTCCGCCATAGCGCGCGACATCAGCGAGCGGAAGCGCGCCGAACAAAAATTTCGAGGGTTGCTGGAAGCGGCGCCGGATGCCGTCGTTGTGGTGAACCAGGAAGGTAAGATCGTGCTGGTCAATACCCAGGTGGGGAACTTGTTCGGATACATGAGGGAAGAGCTATTGGGGCAGACCGTGGATATGCTGGTGCCGCAGCGCTTCCGCGGGGACCATCCGGGCCACCGCGCGCATTTTTTCGCCGATCCTCGCGTGCGGCCTATGGGCGCCGGTTTGGAGCTATTCGCGTTGCGCAAGGACGGAACCGAGTTCCCTGTTGAGATCAGCCTCAGCCCGCTCGAGACCGACGAGGGAGTGTTAGTTTCCAGCGCGATTCGCGACATCACCCAGCGCCGCGCGGTGGAGGACGAGCTGCGCCGTAGCCGAGCCGTATTACAAAGCCTGTTCGAATCGCTTCCCGCGCTCTTCCTGATCCTCACACCCGGCCTGGAAATCGTTTCAGTGAGCGACGCCTACCTGGAGGCTACTATGACCAGGCGAGAGGACCTCCTCGGGCGTGGCATCTTCGAGGTTTTCCCCGACAACCCCGACGACCCCGGCGCGACGGGCGTCAGCAATTTGCGTATGTCGCTCGACCGGGTGCGCCAAACCGGGCAGCCACACACCATGGCTATCCAGAAATACGACATCCGCCGGCCTGATGGCGTCTTCGAAGAGCGCTACTGGAGCCCCGTGAACTCCCCCGTGCTCGGAAGAGATCGCGAGATCGAGCACCTCATTCATCGGGTGGAAGACGTGACCGATTTCGTGCGCCAGAAGCAGAGCACGAGCGACAACAATGAGTTGCGTACTCGCATGCAGCAGATGGAGGCCGAGATCTTCTACAATTCCAGGCAGCTCGAGATGGCCAATCGGCAACTTCGTGAGGCAAACGTGCAGTTGACGCAAACCAAGCTGGAGGCCGATGCGGCCAACCGCGCCAAGAGCACTTTTCTCTCGACCATGTCGCACGAAATCCGCACTCCGCTGAATGCCATTCTCGGATACGCGCAGTTGATGGCGCGGGATCCGAGCCTGGGAACGGATTCGAAGGCGAATCTTGGAATCATCGGGCGCAGCGGCGAGCATCTGCTGGCGCTGATCAATGAGGTTCTGGATATGTCCAAAATCGAGGCGGGCCGCAGCGAGCTGAAATATTTGACCTTCAACCTCTACCGGATGCTGGACGACCTAGCGGCGATGTTTCACTTGCGAGCCGAGGCCAAGGACTTACGATTCGAAATGTCAGTGAGTGGGGAGACCGTGCCTTATGTCAAGGCAGATGAAGGCAAGATACGCCAGACGTTAATCAACCTGCTCGGAAACGCGATCAAGTTTACCAAGCGTGGTCACATCTACTTGCGGGTCACTTTGAAACAGACGGGCGCGGACCAGCTATGGCTAACCATTGAAATCGAAGACACCGGTTCGGGCATGACGGATGAGGAACGGGAGAAGTTATTCGAGCCATTCCAGCAAAACCAGCGAGGCTTTAACCCACAGGAAGGTACCGGCCTGGGCCTGGCAATTAGCCGCCAATACGCCCGGCTGATGGGCGGCGATATTACGGTTTCGAGCAACCCCGGCCAAGGATCCGTCTTCCGGCTCGAGATCCCGATCGAAAGCGGCGACGCCGGAGTGGCTGTGCGGCAGGCCGCACCCCGCCACGTGATTGGCATACGCCCTGGGACGAACGTTCCCAGAATTCTGATAGCTGACGATCAGTTCGAGAACCGGGACTGGCTGGTGAAATTGCTGACCTCCGTCGGATTCTCTGTGCGCGGCGCGGAGAACGGCGAATCAGCCATTCGAGCCTGGGAGAGTTGGAGACCGGAGTTGATTTTGATGGATGTTCATATGCCGGTGCTGGACGGGTTGGAGGCGACTCGAAGAATCAAAGCGGATGATCGTGGGAAGGAAACGGCCATCGTGGTGCTGACTGCCAGCGCCATGGATGACGATCGCCGGAAGGTGGCTGAAAGCGGCGCCGACGATTTCATTTCGAAACCCTGCCGGGAGGATGAACTGCTAGAGAGGATGCACGACCTTCTGGACGTTGTATACGACTACGATGAACCGAGCGGAGCCGCGGGACTACATTCGGATACCGCAGCGTTGAGCGCGGAGCAGCTCAGCCAGCTGCCCCTGGACCTAGTGGAAAAACTCCGGGATGCGACTTTAAGGGGCAACAAGAGGCTGTTGGATGAGCTGATCCTCGGCGCGGAAGATCCTAGTTGCGCCCAGGCTCTACAGAAGCTCGCCAATCGATATGAATACGATGCCCTTACGCGTTTGCTGGAGGAGGCATGCCGCCGCTAGGGAGCGCCGCCACGGTGCAACATAGGTGCTGACGTGTACTTGCTCAATTTCTTTCATCGATTATTTTCCACCGATTTCATGGCGCATGCGTATTGCCTGCGTGAACCTGGCCTGATCGCAATTCACGCCATCGCGGATTCCGTCATTGCTTTATCGTACTTTCTGGTTCCCGCGGCGCTGCTGATATTCGTGCGCCGGCGGCGCGACCTCGCGTTCCCCTGGATGTTCACGCTTTTTGCGGTCTTCATTCTAAGTTGCGGCGCCACGCATGTACTGGCAGTGACCACACTGTGGAGCCCGATGTACCGGCTGGAAGGCGCGCTTAAGGTAGTCACCGCGCTCGCATCGATTGCGACGGCGGCTATGTTGTTTCGGCTTTTGCCTCGATTGATGCTCATACCCAGCCCGGAACAACTTCGGGTTGAAATCCAGGAACGGGAACGCGCTGGACGCGAGGTCATCCGGATGAACTTGCGGCTGGAAGAAGCGGCTGCGGAGGCGGAGACGGCTAACCGGGCTAAGAGTACGTTTCTCTCCACCATGTCGCACGAGATCCGTACACCGCTGAACGCCATTCTGGGCTACGCGCAGTTGATGGCGCGGGATCCCGTTCTGGGGCCAGACGCGAAGACGAGTCTCAAGATCATCGGCCGAAGTGGCGAGCATCTGCTGGCCCTGATCAACGACGTTCTGGACATGTCCAAGATTGAAGCGGGCCGCGCGGAGCTCAAGCCCGTAACCTTCAATCTCTATAGAATGCTGGACGATCTGGCCGCGATGTTCCGTTTGAGGGCTGAAGGGAAGGGCTTACGATTTGAAATGTTAACGGCGGGCGAGCGGGTACCTGGCGTAAGAGCGGATGAAGGTAAGATACGGCAGGCGCTGATCAACCTACTCGGAAACGCCATCAAGTTTACCAAGCGCGGCTATATCAAACTGCACATTGATCTGGAAAGAAGGAGCGGCGATCAGCTCTGGCTATCCGTCCAGATTGAAGACACCGGCGCGGGGATGGCAGAGGAAGAACAAGCAAAGCTGTTCGAACCGTTTCGCCAGAGTAGGCTCGGCTTGAATACACAGGAGGGAACCGGCTTGGGCTTGGCGATTAGCCGCCAATACGCGCGGCTGATGGGCGGTGACGTGACGGTTTCGAGCAGTCCGGGCCAGGGTTCCATCTTCCGCTTGGAGGTCCCGATCGAAAGTTGTGACGCCGAAGTGGGAGTAACGTGGAACGCGCCGCGCCACGTGCTGTGCTTACATCCGGGAGCAAACGCTCCCAAAATCCTGGTGGTGGACGATCAGCTGGAAAGCCGGGACTGGCTAATGAAGCTGCTGGCTTCGGTCGGGTTCTCGGTACGCGGCGCGGAGAACGGCGAGGCAGCCATCCGAGCCTGGGAGGGCTGGAGCCCGCAGCTGATTTTGATGGATGTGCATATGCCGGTGATGGACGGGCTCGAAGCGACTCGAAGAATAAACATGCATCGTGGCCGTGACAGCCAGCGCCATGGATGACGACCGCCGTGCGGTCACTCTTAGCGGGGCCGACGATTTCATCTCGAAACCGTTCTATGATGACGATCTACTCGAGAAAATGCGCGCCCTGCTCGGGATTACATATGACTATGAAGCCTTGAGCGGAACCGCGGGTCCGATTGCGGCCGGGGTTGAGGTGCTGAGCGCGGAGCAGTTCGGCCGGCTGCCCTTGCATCTGGTGGAGGAATTGCGGGATGCAACCTTGCAGGGTAACAAGAGACGGTTGGACGAGTTGATCCTGAAGGTTAGCGAGATTGACGAGGCCTCCGGTTGCGCTCACGCTTTGCGGGAGCTGGCCGATAAGTACGAGTATGATGCACTGACGCGGTTGCTGGCTGAAGCATGCCGCCGATAAAGGAGGGTTGCCTTGTCCCGAAGCGACATCATGATCGTGGACGATACTCCCGCCAACCTGAAGCTGTTGGAAGACATGCTGCTTCTCGAAGGGTATGAAGTTCGTTCGTTTCCATTGGGTAGACTGGCGCTGGCGGCCGCGCTGAAGCATCCGCCGGATTT
>JBEKJJ010000069.1:0-51992 GCA_050011295.1 Bryobacteraceae bacterium | reverse complement strand
CTGAAGGCGTGGGCGATGTTGCCGAAGGTTTCGAGGCGGCGGGCCAGTTCGGTTTCGTAGAATGCGCTCTTCTCGAAGATTGGCTTGGCGTGCTCGGCGTAATCGTCGGGCGTTAACACGGCTGGTCCTCCTGCGCGAACCGGGATCAGGCGGGCTCCATCGGCGAATAGAGCTTTGAAGCGGACCCAATCGCGTGGGGTCGCGGCGGGGCCGGAAATTACTTCATAGACTGCTTTGATGACTGAGTCGATGGAGTCGGTGTCGGCGGCCCTTAGGGAGGGCGACAGCATAACCAAGCTTGCAACTAGCGTGGAGAATCGCATTTCAAGATCGTACCAAGTCTCGGTTCGTGGGGCGGCTGGTTTTTCATTCCAAGGGTCTCGGCAAGAGTGCCGAGACGGCACGCAAGAGTGCGTGCGCTACAAGGCAGTTACACTGGAACTATGTCTAAACAATACTCAGCACCGCCGGCCATGTCGATCGATCCGGCGGGCAAATACACGGCTACATTCGATACCACGAAGGGGAGCATCGTCGTCGAGCTTTTTGCGAAGGAGGCGCCGAAGACCGTCAACAATTTTGTATTTCTTGCGAAAGACGGATTCTATGACGGAACCGTTTTCCATCGCGTGATCGCCGATTTTATGGTCCAGGGCGGCGATCCCACCGGTACCGGCAGCGGTGGTCCCGGTTATCGTTTCGAGGATGAGACCAAGAACAATCCCAAGCGCCACAAAGTGGGGACGCTCAGCATGGCCAACGCCGGACCGAACACCAATGGCAGCCAGTTCTTTATCACGCACGTCGTGACGGATTGGCTGGACGGCAAGCACACCGTTTTTGGGCAGGTGCAGAGCGGCCAGGATGTGGTCAATAAAATTCAAAAGGGCGATCAATTGAAATCGGTGACGATTCAAGAGGGCTAATGGCTTTTCCGATTCAGAGAATGCGGCGGCTGCGCGCGAGTGAGGCGCTGCGCAGCCTGGTGCGGGAGACGCGGCTTGCGCCTACGCAATTCATCCTGCCGCTGTTCGCTTGTCCGGGTGAAGGGGTGCGGCGCGAGATCAGCTCGATGCCGGGTAATTATCAGCTCTCCATCGATGAACTGGTGAAGGAATGCGCGGAAGCGGCGAACCTGGGGATTGGTGGGGTGATTTTGTTTGGGATTCCCTCGGTCAAGGATGAGCTGGCGTCCGGTGCGTATGCCGATAACGGCATCGTGCAGCAGGCGGTGCGTGCTGTTAAGCGCGAGGTTCCGAAGCTGCTGCTGATGACGGATGTTTGCAATTGCGAATACACCAGCCACGGGCATTGCGGATTGGTGGTGGATGGTGAAGTGAAAAACGATCCTTCACTCGAATGGCTGGCGAAAGGGGCGGTGTCGCACGCCCACGCGGGAGCTGACGTGGTTGCGCCCAGCGATATGATGGACGGGCGCGTGGCCGCCATCCGCGCGGCTCTGGATGCAGCCGGCTTTCCGGACACGCCTATCCTGAGTTACGCGGCCAAGTTTGCTTCGGTGTTCTATGGCCCGTTCCGAGAGGCGGCTGAATCTACGCCGCAGTTTGGCGACCGGCGCAGCTATCAGATGGATCCGGCCAATGGGCGCGAAGCCATGCGCGAAATCGAGCTGGATCTGGAAGAGGGCGCCGACATGATCATGGTAAAACCGGCCATGCCGTATCTGGATGTGATCCGGCAGGCGCGCGACCGGTTCGAGGTTCCGCTGGGCGCTTATCAGGTGAGCGGTGAGTTCAGCATGCTGGTGGCTGCTATCCAGAAGGGCTGGCTGGATCGGGACCGCGCGATTTTGGAGTCGCTGACTTCGATACGGCGGGCCGGGGCGGATTTCATCCTCACTTATTTCGCGAAAGATGCCGCGCGGCTGCTGGGGTAGTACTATTTTCGGCTAAGACTCCTGCGACTGCTGCCGATAAGCCACGGGGACAGATCCGTGGCTGGAACCATTTCCTCTACGACGAACGCGGCAAGTCCCTTGGCGCAAAGCTCCCAGCCAAGTGCTGCTGCGCAGAAGCTTAATGCGAATGAAGAGGCAGTGGTACGTCAGCTTGTAAATACTGACCGGCATGTGCGGGCTCACGAACGGGCGCATCTGGTGGTAGCGGGCGCCTACGCCACCGGGGGGCCCTCCTACACTTACACTGTTGGACCGGATGGGCAGCGCTATGCAGTGGGCGGCGAGGTGAGTTTGGATACCAGCCCTGATCCGTCCGGTCCTGAAGCGACGGTCGAGAAAGCGAAAATAATCCAGGCAGCCGCGAATGCTCCGGTGGACCCGTCGGGCCAGGATCGTATGGTGGCTGCGGAGGCCGCGCAGATGGAGGCGACTGCACAAGCGGAAATATTTGCGCAGCAGCAAGGCGGAGGGTCGGGGTATTCGCAGAAGGAGGCGCCGGAGTTGGGGCAGATCATCGCTGCGGTGGCTTAAGAGATGATTTTGCACACCAGGCGTCGGCATGAGTGCCGACGCGGCACGCTGAGAGCGTGCGCTACGGTTGCTATTGGCGGACGGAAAAACCTCTGACGTGTTCTACTGCTGCTTCGGATTCATCTACGCCGCGGACTTCCGCCCAACGCGGACCTTGCCACAGGAGGCCGGCTAGATCGGACAATTGCTCGGCTGTGCCCAGCGCGTAAACTTCCACGCTGCCATCGTCGGAATTGCGCACCCAGCCGGCCAAGCCGAGCGCAGTGGCGGAATGTTCGACGAAGTAACGGAATCCCACGCCTTGCACGCGGCCGCGGACGCGATAGAGCCGGGCTAATTTTACTGCGCTCAATGCTGTTTGGTGAGCGGATAGAGAATCAGTTTCCGGAATTCCACCTGGCCCCGATCGCCCTGCAGCAGGATTGGACCAGGCTCGGATTCATTCGCGTCCATTGCGATGGCCGTTGGCCCGTCAATAGTCGCCCGGTCGAGAACGCGAATTCCGTTGAAGATTTCCGTGATCTGGCGCCCGATCAAGCGGACCGAGAGGGTTTGCCACTCGCCCGCCGGATACGTGGCGTTGATAGACGGCGCGATGCGCCCCAGAATTGCTCCGCTGCCGCGGTTCGATGCGGGTCTGTCGAAATCGTCCACCAATTGCAGCTCGTAGCGGCTACGCAAGGCGATGCCGCTATTGCCGTGTGGGAGAATTTTGAATTCCGCATCCAAAGTGAAATTCCAAAATTTCTTTTCCGACACCAAGTTGACCGCGTTGGGGGCGTTGGTTAGAACGCCATCTTTCACTGTCCAGCCTGAGGGATGGCCAGGCGTTGCAGCCTGCCAACCATTCAGATCGTGGCCATCAAAGAGCACCAAAGGGTCGTTCTTTTTCCAGGTGCCATCGTCTTTGTCGGGGATTGCGGGAGCGCGAGTGCCGGTCCATTCCAGATAGGAAGAAGGATCGCCTTCGATTTCGAAAGTTCCTTTCAACTTGCCGTCTTCAAGCCGCGCCCAGTACAATCCTTTTTCCGGAGTTCGCTCGCGGTGGAAGCGGCCTTCTAGGGCGAACCGCAGCTCGCCATCTGAGATGGAAAGCTTCGGGATATCGTCCAGTTGACCGATGGGCGCGCCGACGAATTTTCCCTTCAGCGTGTTGGTGCCGGCGCCAGACACTTCCAACCACCACGCCCGCGGGGATGGCAGGCCATTGACATTGATATCCCAGCGGCCGTTGAATTGTTGATCGTCGATGGAGGCAGCGCAGCAACCGAGTGCGCAAGCTGCTACGAATACAACTCTCACTGCGCCTACTTTACCAAACTTTACATGATGGAGCCGGGCCGCGATTGCCGCTAGCGGTGTTCGTGGTATCGCTCCCTTCCGGTCGCGGTTCGGCTACGACGTCGGAAGACACACATGCTATAGGCTATCGGGATAATTCGGTGCGGGTTTGCAGGAACTGGATCACGTTGGCGCGGGTGACGATGCCATCCAGATGATTGCCGCTTACTACCGGCAATTGATTTACATCATCGCGGCCCATGGTTTCGAGAGCCTCCATCACGGGCGTGGATGGCGTTACGGTGTGGACTTGATTGAGTGGGCGCATGATGTCGTAGAGAGTGGTGAATGGCCAGCGCTGCCGTTCCAGATCCTTGACCTCGTGCGGGGTCACCAGGCCGATCATTTCGCCGTTCTGCTCCACCACGAAACAGCGGCGGCCGGAGCGCAGCAGATGTTCCTCGACGAAGGTCTGGACGTTGAGATTTCCATCCACGGCGACGCAATCGTGGGTCATAACGTCTGAGACGCGAACATCCTTCAAGTTCGACGTCAGCGTTACTGTGTTGTAGCTTGATCCGGCGGCCTGCAATAGGAACCAGCCGATGAATGCGATCCATAATCCGCCGAAGCCGGCGCCTCCGAAGAATTGGAAAATCCCCAAGGCGATGAAACCGAGTGCCACTACTTGCCCCGTGCGAGCCGCGAGTTGCGTGGCGCGCGTGGCGTTGTGAGTGGACCACCAGAGGATGGCGCGCAGGATGCGCCCGCCGTCCAAAGGAAATCCGGGGATCATGTTGAAAGCTGCGAGCGTGAGATTGATGTAGCCGAGCCATACAAACATCGCAAGCAGCGGTGTCCCGGGCGATGTCTTGAAATGCCAACCGGCGGCCCAAGCCAGCGCCAGCGAGACCACGCCGATCACGGCGCTCGAAAAAGGCCCAACGATACCGACCCAGAACTCTGTTTTCGGATCCTCGGGTTCTTTCTCGATTTGAGCAACTCCGCCCAAGGCGAATAGCGTGATGGCCTTTGTAGTGAGGCCGCGGCTTCTGGCGACCAGGGCGTGCGAAAGCTCGTGCGCCAGTAACGTCGCGAAGAAAAGCAGCGCTGTCATCAAGGAAGTGGTCCAAATGACGGCGGGTCCCCATTCCGCATGGTTCGCCTGGAATTGCGACGAAAGCGACATGGTGATGAGTAGCGCGATCAGGAACCAACTGTAGTGCAGACCGACTTCGATACCGAAGACGCGGCCGAGCCGAATGCTGGATTGCATGCGTTACCCCCCATGGTTAGATTACTCCTCGGCGGGTTCGGTTGCTATTTACTTAGAGCGGGTTAACAACCCGCTGCAGGATGGCATCCTGCCCTACTTGGTTGCTAGTAAGCCGGAGCGTTCCAGCAAGGCGTTGGGGTCGGGATCGCGGCCCATGAAGGTGCGGTAGAGCTCGGCTGGATCCTGGCTGTCGCCGCGCGAAAGAATGTTCTCGCGGAAGCGCGCGCCTACGTCGCGGCTGAAGATGCCTCGGGTTTGGAACATGGTGAACGCGTCGGCGTCCAGAACCTCGGCCCATTTATAGGAATAGTAGCCGGCTCCGTAGCCCACGGGACTGGCGAACAGATGCGTGAAACTGGCGATCATCCCATACTGTTGGGGCAATGTGGCCGGCGAGAAGGCTTGCAGAATATCGCGCGCGTAGGCCAGAACATCGCCGTGCGATTGCGCGGAATAGTCGCGATGCAGAGACAGATCCACAAATCCGAAGCCGAGTTGGCGCATCTGCGCATTGGCGGCGCGGAAATTGCGCGCGTTTACCATTTTCTCGAACAGGTCGCGCGGTACGGGTTGGCGGGTCTCGAAATGGCGCGCGAAAAGATCCAACGCCTCGCGCTCCCAGCACCAGTTCTCCATGATCTGTGACGGCAGCTCGACGAAATCCCAGGCCACGTTCGCACCGGCCAGGCTGCGTACCTCAACCTGGCTCAGGCAATGATGCAGCAAGTGCCCGAACTCGTGAAAAATGGTCTGGACCTCGCGGTGCGTGAGCAAAGATGGACGGTCGCCTCCGGGCGGAGTGAGGTTTCCGCAGATGAGGCCGGCATGCGGCTCCAGGCGATTGCCGAACGCGACGCCGGTGATAAATGCGTCCATCCACGCTCCGCCGCGTTTGTTTTCGCGCGGGAACCAATCCGCATAGAAGGCCCCGATCACCGTGTTGTTGGGTGGGCGGCTTTCATCGTGAATCTGGTAGTACTTTACCTGCGGCTCCCACACGGGAACTCCGGGTTTCTCCAGCACGCGAATTCCGTAGAGACGCTCAACGATCTCGAACATTCCCTGCACCACGCTATCGAGGGGGAAGTATGGGCGCAGCGCTTCTTCGTCGAAGTCATAGAGCGCGGCGCGCTGTTTTTCCGCATAGTAGGCGATGTCCCAGGGGTGGAGCGTGGCTCGCCCAGCGAAGGCCGCGAGTTCGAGGTTTTCCTTCTCGAAATGCGCATCCGTCTTGGCTTTCAGGTCGGCTAGAAATTCCTGAGCCCGATCGCCTTTGTGCGCCATGCGGTCCTCCAGCACCAGGTCCGCGAAATCGCGATAGCCGAGCAGATGGGCTTTTTCGCGCCGGAATTCGAGGATGCGCTGGATGACGGGCCGGTTGTCGCGGTCCCCTTCCAGTGCGCGATTTACATAGGCTTCGTAGACGTGCCTGCGGATTGCACCATCATCCAGATAGGTCATTAGCGCGATGTAACTAGGCGCCTGTAAAGTGAAGCGCCACGCGGGGGCCTCATGGCCTTTGGATCGAGCACTGTCGCGCGCCATGGCAACGGCGCTTTCCGGCAGGCCGGCCAGCTGGCTTTCCTCGGTGATCACCAATTCAAATTCGTTGGTTGAATCCAGGACATTCTCCGAGAATCGGATGGTCAGCTTGGAGAGTTCCACATCGATCTCGGCAATGCGCTTCTTACCTGGGGCATCCAGCTCAGCGCCGTGGCGGCGGAAATTGTCGACGGTCTTTTCCAAAAAGCGCTTGCGTGCGCCGGACAGGCTTTTGGCTTCTTCCGTTGTCGAGAAGGTTTGCACGGCTTGCCACAGCGATTCGTTCAGCGGCAAGGACGAATAGAACGCGCTAACCAAAGGCTGCACTGTATTGTATGCGGCGCGCAGCTCGGGTGTGGTGGCTACGCCTTCCAAGTGTCGCGCGATACCCACGGCATAATCCAGACGTTCTGTCAGTGCGTCCAGAGGTTCCATGGTATTGCTGAAGGTCCGCGGCCCGGAATCGGACGTCAACTGGTTGAGCTGCGCCTCGGCATCGCGCAGAAGTTCGGCTACGGCCGGCTCCACGTGTTCGGCGCGAATTTGATCGAAAGGAATCTGAAATTCAACTTCGAGAAGTGGATTTCGAGCGTGGACGGAAGGCATTTTGTATGGGGTCTTTATAATTCTATGACAATTCACAGCCGGTTTCAAAGGCAATCTTTCAGGACTGCGTTATGAACGGCTCGGGAACAAACTACCGGTGATCCCGCGTATCCTATGGGTGAGTGGCTTCCGAATACGCTATCGAGACCTCTGATTTGGCCAAGGTCTATCGCTCGCGGTGGAAACGGCGCGAAGTGCGCGCGGTGGACGGGATCTCGCTCAACGTTCCACGGGGCACGACTTTCGGCTTGCTGGGACCGAATGGGGCGGGGAAGACAACTTTTGTCAAAATGCTGCTGTCGGCGGTGCGTCCTACTAGAGGCAACGCGTTGATCTTCGGCCGCAATGCGCGCGAACCGGAAGCGCGGCGGCCCATTGGCTACTTGCCGGAGAACCATCGCTTTCCTACGTACTTCACGGGCGCGGGGATGTTGGATTTTTACGCGGCTCTTTCGGGTATGGAGTCGACTGAGCGGCGCAAGCGGATTCCGGAAATGCTGGAGCTGGTTGGCCTGGAACAATGGGGCAGCGTTCGGATCGGCAAGTACTCGAAAGGCATGTTGCAGCGCCTGGGATTGGCGCAGGCGCTGATCCATTCGCCTTCCATGTTGATTTTGGATGAGCCCACGGACGGTGTGGATCCGGTGGGCCGTATGCAGATCAGGGAGGTGTTGACGCGCTGTGAAGAGCGAGGCGTGACCATATTTATCAACTCCCACCTGTTGGCGGAAGTAGAGCTGTTTTGCCGCGAGGTGGCGATACTCGATAAGGGGAAGGTAGCGCTCAGCGGCAAAATGCACGATCTTACTGCTGGAAAGGGCTACCGGCTGACGGTGGGCGAGACGCCCGAGGCTCTGGTGGAAGCTGTGCGCGCGAAAGCAACCTCCATGGCTTCCAGAAACGGATTTGTCGATTTCCAATTCGCTAGCCGTCAATTGGCGAACGAAGCGGTGGATCTGCTGCGGGCGCAACGGTGCGAGATCGAATCGCTGGCGCCTACTACCAGTACGCTCGAGGAAGTGTTCGTACGTACGGTGGCGAAATGAAGAATTCGATGACGGCAACCGTGGCGTTGATCCGGGATACTTTCCGCGAGGCGTTCGCGCGAAAGATCTTTTGGGGGCTGTTCGGACTCTCGACGGTGATGATCCTGTTCTTTCTATTCCTGCTGCGAATCGACCTGATGGAGGGCGGAGTGGCGTTCGTGTCGGCGTTCGGCCGGATCAATGGTACCCGCGATGTGGATAAACTGGTGCGCGGCGTCTATGGCGGTATCGCGGCGTTCCTTTACACCTGGGGGATGTTTCTGGCGGTGTTTGCATCCGCCGGATTGATTCCTAGCGTGCTGGAGCCGGGGCGCATCGAGCTGCTGCTGTCGAAGCCCGTCTCGCGCACACATATTCTGCTGGGCCGCTACGTGGGCAATGTACTGGTGGTGTCGTGCAACATTATCTATCTGGTGCTGGGTGTTTGGACCATCCTGGGGATCAAAACGGGGATTTGGTCTCCCTTGTTTCTGATCTCCATTGCTACTACGATTTTCGCCTTCGCGGTGCTGTTGTCAGTGGTGATTTTGATTGGAGTGCTATTTGAGAGCGCCGCGCTTGCAACTATGGTTGCGGCCGCTCTGATGGTGATGAGCCTGATTCTCGCGCAGACCAGTGTGATGCTGCGCCTGCTTTCTTCCGAATGGTCGCGCCAGATTTGGCGGACACTGTACTATTCTCTGCCTAAGATCTACGACCTGGGCGGTATGACTCTGAACGCTATCCAGAGCCGATCGTTCGACGGCTTCATGCCCATCTGGACCTCGGCGCTGTTCGCGGCCGTGGTGCTGGGCTGTTCGCTGCTGATTTTTGCGAGGCGGGATTTTTGATGCGTCCGTTTTGGATGGGCGTTGTGTGTCTGGCTCTGGCCGGCTGCGGTGCGAAAAAGCCGGGTTCGGTACGCATTGATCCGGCGCTTGAAGCGCTGATTCCCGCTGACACTGTGTTCATCGTGGGCGGCAATATTGATGCGGTCCGCCAAACTCCGGTTTATCAAAAGCTGCTCAGCCGCGTGCCTCTGCCGCAGTTGGACGAGTTTACCAAGCAAACGGGCCTCGATCCACGCAAGGATCTTTCGCAGATTCTTTCTTGTTCCAACGGGAAGACAGGCGTGCTGATGGCGCGCGGCAAATTTAACATCGCCGATCTCGAAGCACGCTTGCAGGCGCGGGGCGCGGTTCGCTCCAGCTACAAGAATCATGACGTGTTCGGATCCGATCGGCTCAGTTTTGTTTTTCTGGATTCTTCCACCGCCGTGGTGGGTCCGGCGGTGGAGCTACGGTCGATCATCGATCGCGGATCTGGCGGAGGATTGCCGCCGACGCTGCGGGATTTGGTCCGGACCATTCCAGCCAACGACCAAATTTGGGCGGCTCTGAGCGGCGGTCTCCAAAGCTTGAACCTGGCGGTGCCGCGGGACAGCAACCTTGCGAATATTGTGAGCGCGCTGAAATCCATCGACACCGCGACCATCGGGATGGACCTGCACAGCGGCATCGGATTGACTGCCGAGGTGGCATGCAAGACGGAGCGCGACGCCAAGTTCGTGCACGACATGCTGAAGGGCGTGGTGGGGATCGGGCGGCTCAATACTCCGGATAATCACCCGGAGTTGTTGCAGCTTTATGACGCGATCCAGGTGGCGCAACAGCAGAACCACGCGCAGGTGACCGCGCAGATCCCGGCCGATTTGGCGGATCGGTTTTTGGATCTGTGGCTGAAGCGGTAGAAGACTGTTTCTGGTTTCTGGTTGCTGGTTTCTGGTTGGGGACCTGGGCGGACGAGAAGCGCTAGCTGGTGGACGGCGCTGGGCGGCCTTGCTTTAGATACTTTGACGGCTTACGGTGGTTCTAGGCATGACAGCGCAACTGAAAGCGGCTTTGCAGGGTGTGATCGCCATCGATAAAGAAATCATGCATGGTGCGGCTTGCTTTGCCGGCACGAGGGTGCCGATTCAGACGCTGATCGACTTCCTGGAAACGGGCGAGGGCATAGACGATTTTCTTAGGGTCTATCCGTATATCCCGCGTAGGCAGGTGCTGGAGGCTGCCGAGCGGCTAGCAGGACACTAGGGAACCGTTTCTGGTTTCTAGTTCCTGGTTTCTGGTTGGCGAAGCTATTCTAAAGGCCGGTACCAGATGTTGCGGTAGCGCACGGGGGTGTCGCCTACTTTCGGATCCCAGTGGTCCTGCAAGCGGAGCGGCCCCGTTTCACAGTTGTGTGCATTGCTGGAACCGTCCGTGGTGCCTTTGATCGTGACGTGATCTTGCACCAGGACGCCATTGTGCAGCAGCGTGAGGGTACCTGGCTCGGTGACCGTGCCGCCAGAACCGCACTTGGGCGCGTGGAAAATGATCTCGTAGCTCTGCCATTGTTCCGGAGGCCGGCAGGCGTTCACCAGCGGAGCGTATTGCGAATACAAAGCTCCGCAGGATCCGTTGGCGTAGGTCGGGTTCTGATAGGAATCCAGCACCTGCACTTCGTAACGGCCTTCAAGAAAAACGCCGCTATTGCCACGTGCCTGACTTTTGAATTTCGGCATGTAGGGAGTGGAGAATTCGATGTGGATTTGCGCGCTTCCGAATTTGTGCTTGCTGGAGATGTCGCCGGTGCCGCTTTTGCAGATCAGGATGCCGTTCTCGACCCGCCACTTGGCCGGTTGCCCGTCGTCGTGGGTCCATTCGGAGGCGTCCTTGCCGGAGAAGAGCACGATCGCATCGGATGGCGCTTCGCCCGGCTTACCTGGGTCCACGACGCGCGGTTGCGGGCCGTCCTGGCAGCAACAGAGCATGGAACACGCGAGGAGAATCGAGAATGAGCGGATCATTTATTTCTTGCCAACCGGGATTGCGTCGCCGAGGTTCATGGAGCCGCCGCCCTCGCTGACGTAGTTGATATTCCAGGAAGGAATTTCCACATCAACGTCGCCCAGAACTACGCACTGGCAACCCAGGCGCGACCGCAGCGTCAGTCCCGCTGCCATCTGAACGCGATCGGCTTCGTCGTCATCCATTTCGGACAGATTTTCCATTCCGCTGTTGACGATGACGTGACAGGTGGTGCAAGCGCAGTTGCCTCCGCAGGCATGCTCCAGGTGGATGCCCTTGCTGAGGAAGATGTCGAGCAAAGACTCCGGCTTCCCATGCTCGTGATAGGGGAGCTGGCCATGTTCAAACTCGATTGTCTTTCCGTCGACGGTTACCTTCGGCACTCTTTAAGTATAGGGGTTGGAGCCGCGACCGGAAGGGAGCGCCGAGAGAACGCGGATGTTTTAGCCACTCCTCTCTAGTGACCTATTTCCTCACGTTCGGCTGTTACGGCGACTGGCCTCATGGCGATGAGTCTGGCTCGGTTGCTCCGGAGAAGGTGCTGAATGAGCTTAAGGCTTATGCTAGCCGGATGCTGAACCTGCGCGGATTGGACACTGCCGATCGGCGGCGCTGGGCTCGGCATGGTAGCACTCGCTACCTGTGGAAGCGGGAGGACGTGGAAGCTGCCGTTGTCTATGTTGCCGATCGTCAGGGCGATCCAATGGCGTTGTACGTTAATGAAGATAGGTGGTAGCGCTCCCTTCCGGTCGCGGTTCGGTTCCGGTGGTGTCGGGGGCGTGGCATATTGGGAGCTAGTGTTTCATTCCATTGAGAAGAAGATTTCTGAACGTGTGGCCGAACTGGTGCGCATCCAATTTGCGCTTGAACAGCCTAAGCAGGCATCGTTTGGCGAACTTGCTATTCCGGTTGCCTTTCATCTCGCGCGGCAGTTGAAGAAGGCGCCTAAAGCGATTGCCGCGGAGATTGTCGCTGCGCTGGGGCCTGTGGAAGGCGTCTCGGCGCTTGAAGTGGCCGGCAATGGATATATCAACGTCCGGCTCGATCGCGGGGCTTATGGCATCGGCGTGCTGCGCGGTGTTGGGGAATCGCGCGAAGCGGGTACGGCGAAGATTATCGTCGAGCATACCAACATCAATCCCAACAAGGCGGCTCATATCGGTCACTTGCGCAATGCCATCCTGGGCGACACGTTTGTGCGGATGTTGAGATCCGCTGGGCGCACGGTGGAAGTGCAGAATTACATCGACAACACGGGAGTACAAGTGGCCGATGTGGTGGCGGCATTTCATTTTCTGGAACAGAAATCGGCCGGCGAGGTCGAAAAGCTGCTGGGCGATCCAAACGTACGCTTTGACTATTACTGCTGGGATCTTTACGCGCGCGTTTCGTCCTATTTCAACGAGCATCCCGAGGCGCTTGAGTGGCGCCATCAAACTTTGCATGCCATCGAGGGCGGTACGGGGGAGTTGGCGGAACTAGCCGCCACTATCGCCGATGCGATTGTCGAATACCATCTGAAGACGATGGGCCGGCTCGGCATCCGGTACGACGTGCTGCCGCGTGAGAGCGAAATCCTGCATCTCAAGTTTTGGGAAACGGCCTTTGCACAGCTCAAGGAACGCAAGGCTATCTATTTCGAGACTGAAGGCAAAAACAAGGGTTGTTGGGTGATGCCCGCTAGCGCATTTAAGGATCAGACCAACGAAGACACCGAGGACAGCAAAGTAATTGTCCGTTCCAATGGCACGGTAACGTATGTCGGCAAGGACATTGCGTATCAGCTCTGGAAGTTCGGGCTGCTCGGCAAGGATTTCTTTTACCGGCCCTGGAAAACGGTCTATATTACAACGGCGGAGCCTCAACCAGAAGGTAGCAGCCCGCACTTTGGCGGCGGCGAATCCGTTTACAACGTGATCGACTCGCGACAGTCCTATTTGCAGGATGTAGTCGTGGCAGGATTGCGGGCACTCGGCTACAACCAGCAGGCTGAGCGCTCCATTCACTTCTCGTACGAAATGGTGGTGCTGACGCCGCGTACCGCCGTCGAGCTTGGCTTCGAGCTGTCGGAGGAAGACAAAAAGCGGCCTCACATTGAGGTATCCGGGCGTAAGGGCCTGGGAGTGAAAGCGGACGACCTGATCGATAAGTTGATCGAGAAGGCGCTTGAAGAGGTAGACTCGCGGCATCCGGAAGCGCCGGCCGCGGAACGGCGCCAGGTTGCAACGCAGATTGCCGTTGGCGCGCTGCGCTACTTTATGCTGAAGTACACGCGCAATTCAGTAATCGCTTTTGATTTCCAGGAGGCGTTGAGTTTCGAGGGGGAAACCGGGCCCTACGTGCAGTACGCAGCCGTTCGGGCGCGCAATATTTTGCGTAAGCTGGCTGAACGCGGCCAGGCGCTGCCGGACTTTGTGCAGGAGCTTGACCAGGCAGCGTTCGCTCGCCAGCTTGCCGATGAAGATTTTTGGCAAATGTTGCTGATAGCATCGAAGGCGGATTCGGCTATCGATCGGGCGGTGCAGTCCGGTGAGCCGGCGCACGCGGCGCGGTATGCGTTCCAATTGGCGCAGGCGTACAATAATTTCTATCACGGGTATCCGGTGCTGTCGGAAGAGGATCCGGAGAAACGGACGTTTCTGTTATGGATGACCGGTTATTTTGGCGCGCAACTGGAGAGAACGCTGGGCGTGCTTGGCATTGCGGTGCCCGAGTATATGTAGGCGGGGTGGCCGAAATCAACCACCACTGGCCTTACCCGGCCATTGCCGATTGAGGTTAAGTTATTGCGGATCAATTAGTTAGGTATTGGCACTCGGGGTGCTGACATTAGCACCTGTGAGGGATCGTGCAATTATGAAATCGCAACATAAATGGCTTTTCGGTTTGGTTTTGGCGGGGTCGCTGGCCGCGGCGCTGCCGGTATTGGCTCAGGATCCGGGACCGGCGAATCCATCTCAGCCAAGTGCAGCTCCGCCGACTGCTCAGCAAAATGCGCCGCCGTCCGGTGGCTGGCGTAGATTCGATCAGAACAATCCGCCCCCGAACAATGCGGATGCTCCCCCGCCAGCAGATCCCGACCAAGGTCCGCCGCCACCGCCGCAGAGGCAGTTGCGCACACGGTATCAGGGCCCACCGCCCTCGAACGCGCCGGTGAAGCTTACGCTGCCTGCGGGTACCTGGATCACAGTGCACGTGAATGAGCCGATTTCAAGCGATCATGCACAGCAAGGTGATTCGTTCACCGCGACTCTCGCACGGCCGGTGATTGCCGATGGACATGTGATCGCGCATCCGGGCCAAATGGTCAGTGGCGTAGTTTCGGAAGCGCAAAAAGCCGGCCGCGTGAAAGGTGTTTCGCGCCTTGGGCTGGAGCTTACGGAGGTGGCCGTGGCTGACGGGCATCAGGTACAAGTGAAAACAAAATTGATGGAACGCCGGGGTGACACCTCGGTTGGACGTGATGCAGCCGCGATCGGAACTACAACGGCCGCTGGTGCTGCGATTGGCGCTGCGGTGAATGGCGGAGTTGGCGCAGGAGTGGGAGCTGGGGCAGGACTCGTGGTTTCCACCATCGGCGTGCTTCTCACGCGCGGAAGGCCGACTATTGTTTATCCGGAGCAACCGCTGACGTTCCGTCTGGAAGCTCCGCTCACGATCGAAGGTACGGAGGCAGCTTTCCATCCAGCTACCGAGCAGGATTATGAGCAACGCAACGTGCGTCCCGGGCCACCGTCTCTGCGCTATGGGGCTGGATATCCTCCGGCTTCTCCGTATGGCTACGGATACGCGTACGCGCCGCCCTATTATTACGGTGGATACTTTGGACCATATTATGGCTACGGATTCGGGCCGAATTTCTACTTCCGGTATGGCCGGGGTTTCGGACGGCGCTGGTAGATCCTGTTTGGCCGCGAATAAACGCGAATGAACGCAAATGTTTTATTCGCGTTTATTCCGTGGCTTTTTCTTTCTGGCGTGGAATGGCCTTCGGCATGGGGATTCGCGGGAGCATCTGCTCCCGCATCGCTGTTTCATAGACGAACGCGGCCATGATGGCTGAGCATTGCATCAAGTCGCCTGGCTGCACGCGATCGTAGACATCCATGTTCGAGTGGTGTGTGCGCGTGCCGTACTCCATTGGGTCCTGCATGAAGCCGAAGCCTGGCAAACCTACGTAGTCGAAGGATGTATGATCGGTCCCGCCCGGCTTGCGCGCGGTCAGTCCAGTGGTGCCCACTACGGCGGTAGCGCCCAAATCATGGAAGGGCTTTAGCCATTCTTCGAAAATGGGCCTGACCTGGTCGTTCCCCATTACGCCGATGCCGCGGAATTTGCCGGTGCCGGTGTCGTCGTTGAAATAGGCGTCCAGCTTGTAGTATTCGGGCTTTGGCTGCATGGTTTCGCGATCCGCGAAATGCTCCTTCACATAGGCTTGCGATCCCAGCAGGCCTTCCTCTTCGCCGCTCCAGAGCGCGATTCTTACTGTGCGGTCCATTTTCAGGTCGAGGGCCTTGAGGATGCGCACGGCTTCGATGGCCACTGATGAACCGGTGGCATTGTCTGTCGCGCCCGTGCCGCCGTGCCAGGAATCCAGGTGAGCGCCCAGCATCACGATTTCATCTTTCTTGTGGCCGCCTTTGATTTCGCCGATCACGTTGAATGATTCCGTAGGCGAATCGATGAACTGGGCTTTGATATCGAATTCCAGCTTTACCGGAATCTCATGCTGTAACAGGCGCACGATTCGGTTGTAGTGTTCAGGAGTCACAGCGACCATGGGCGGTGGAACCGGATCCTTCATTTCGCGCGACCCGCCGGCTGCCGCGAACACTGTGCCGCCGTCGCCATTGGAGCCATATTGCAGAACTACGAGCGCGCCTTCGTCCTTGAGGAACTGATTCACCTTCTTGCGAAATTGCGTGGCTTTTTCGCGTTCTTCGGGCGTAGGCGGCGGTGGGCCAGTTGGCGGCGCAAAGGGATTGGCCAGCCGCGAGGGATCCGGTGCATGCGATCGCGTATCGAGGTCTGCGTCGGTGAGGCGCCGTCCCAAAGGCTCCATGACCATGGCGAGCTGTTTGGGCGCCATGGTGAGGACGATTTTGCTTTTCAGCTTGCCCTTGAATTTTTCGAGATCCGCGTCGGTGGCGAGTGGCGCGTAGATGGCGTCGCCCTGCACGGCTCCGTCGGTACCGGGCGTCCAGGCTAATGGAAAGCCGATGAGCGGCGAATATTGGGGCGCGATCATGTGGCCGGCATAGTGCGTGTAGTTCCAGCTTCGGCCGAATGGTCCCCAGGATTCTTCTTGGACGTTGGTCAGCCCGTACTCTTTGAGCCGCTTCACCACCCAGTCTCCGGCTGCTTTGTGTCCGGGCGAGTTGGTGAGACGAGGGCCGTAGACGTCGGCGAGGTAAAACTCGTGGTCCATGACCTTGGAATTCTCGAACGCCTCGGCTTTTATGCGGTGGATCACCGAGAGATCTGCGGGCTCTTCCGAATAGAGGTAGATGGCCGAGATCAGGAGTGCGGGCCCGAGGGTAACGATCAATTTCCCGAATTTCATGTATCTACAGTACTCTAAGTGATCCACCTTAGTCAGCTCTAGGGCTTTAGTACGCTTGCCCCTCGGGGTACCAGGCTGTAATTTTGCAATGAGGCACAAATGACCCACGCTAAAGTATCGTTGAAACCATGGCAGCCAGTCCGGGTGTGGCGCAACCGGACCAAGAGCGAGCAGCGGCGCACCATCACAATTTACCCTTGCGTGGAGACGTTCCCGCCGGGCTCTGAGATCACGCTATTCGAGGCGCCGGATGAGGATGGAGTTACTCCAACAGAGGGGCGCGTGGCCGTCGGAGCGAGAGGCGATTCCGTGGCGTTGGTGATTCAGCCGGGGAACGCAGTGTTTGTACACATTGACCTGGCGAAATCGGCTGCGACTTCGGTGATCGCAGATATTACGCAGGAGCCGTAGCGGCAAGCTAGGGCCACTGCGTCAAGCTTCCCAGAACTCGACCAGCGGGTATCGACGTTCGCAACGTAGCAGGCGGACTCTCGTGACGATTGCCGTGGATCCGTGCCGGTCTCGTGGGCGAATCACGGCGGTAATCGCACCAGGCCGCAAATCGATGAGACGGAATTCATCGATGTGCTTGGATCAATTCGATTCCAAGGCACTCAGAAATACGCCACAAAAAAACTCCACAGGAAAAGAAAAGAAAAACTTCAATTACGGCGACTCACGCCCAGCGGGAGACGTTAAGTGATATATTAGCTGGCGCTGGTAGTTGGCAACTAAATTTCCAGGAGGGATTTATGGCAGTTCTAATGTCGCTCGGAGGAAACTCCGCTGGTGATGGCTTCCTCGTTGCCCCCTTGGGCACAAACTACGACGCCGAGCTGGCTCTGCAGACAGATGCGGGTACGGCAACTGTCACGCTGCAGGCATCGCCGAACCCCGCCAACCTGGTGTTTTCGACGACGGGGTCGATCAGCCTCTCAACCACCCCGACTGTCGTTAAAGTGCACGCGCAGCTACAGAGCGCGTCGCGCGGCGATACGACCATCCAAGTGCTCGAGGGTACGACCGTCGTGGCGAGCTTCAAGGTCACATCCATCAAGGACCCCGTGGTGAATTTCAACGGGCGGTTCCAAGCGCGATTTGCCACCGACTCCGACCTGCCCTATATCAATCCGATTTACACGGACACGGCCACCCAGTCGGCCACTAATGACGTGGTTCCACTCTCGCAGGGGTGGACATTTGGGCTCGAAGGGGAGCCGAATTTCGTGCCCGTTACCGGCACTGTGCCCACGAAGCTCGACATGACCGGCGTGGGGCGGAACGTACGCCTAAGCAATCCGGTGGCGCTGCGCTCACAGGCGCCCCCTGTAACTTCGGCAGTCGACTCCATCAGCGGCGAGACGACCACCGGCACTGAGACGTTCACGGCGGGCGATCCTTTGATTGGCCAGCCAGTTAATTTCGGACCGGACACTTACATGGCCGGCAATACTGATGATGTTTTTACCGTACCTGGAAACCCTGCGCCAGAGGAGTACTGGCAGGGCGGGAGTGAGCCCCTGGCGCTGTTTGAGATTTATATTGGTGCTGCATTCTCTCCCCCCGCAGTCTATTTCACGGGAGCGTCACAGATCGGTCCTTTTACTCACAAAGCAACGGCGTACAACCAAAGAACACGCACACCTGATTCCCGGCCGACCGCCACGTTTTATTCTCTTCCAGATCCTTCACTTCCTCCAGGGGTTGGGGACTTTGCTGCAATCGGCCAGCCGACTGATCTGAATACCTTCGCTACTAACCGGATTACTAATCTGCTTGTTGAGTATGCTGCTTTGCCATCCGGGCCCTCGCTGCAACGTCGAAATTTGGTGCGCCGCATTGGCCATTTATTGGGGTCTTTGGATCCTCTTAACCCCACCACCCCGACTGAGATCGCGAATGTGCAAGCTAAAGCTGTGGCACCGGATGTCTTCAGCGTACGGCCGGGCCAAGGTAATAACGATTGGGCATCATTGGAGCAGTACGCGGGAAAGGTTGACACCGCGCTGCATGCCTGGCCGGGAGGGTCCCCCGGAGCCTCCAGCGTTGTCTCCTATCTGACCCAGTTCTCTTCCTTCGACTTCGAGTGGGACCCGTTTGCCTTTTCCGCAGACGAACTTTGCGGCTATCACACGGGAACGCTGAGTGGTGACCTATCCATGACTGGCAATCACATCGGCGATCCCCACGTCACTACGGTGAATGGGACTCACTACGACTTTCAGGGCGTAGGTGAGTTCACACTTTTACGTGACGGCGATAGGATGGAGATCCAGGTCCGCCAGACGCCTGTGCCAACCGCGCATCCGGCCACAGACTCTTACACAGGCCTGACCGAATGTGTGAGCATTAATACCGCCGTCGCGGCGCGGATGGGCGCACACCGGATCGCTTTTCAACCAGGGCCGGTGCGGGACCGGCAACAGATGGAATTCTACGTGGACGGAAAGCCCGCGAGCATGCCGACCGATGGGATCGACCTCGGCAGCAGCCGCGTCACGGTATTTGCCGCCAACGGGGAATCCGGGATTCGTGTGGATTTCGAGGATGGGACGGTGATGCTGGTTACGCCGACCTTCTGGAGCGCCAACAGCGTCTGGTACCTCGACGTCAGCGTCTCGAACACGAGCGCGGACGAGGGCGTCATGGGCTTCGTCCCGAAAGGGAGCTGGTTGCCCAGGCTCCGCAATGGCACCGACGTTGGCCCCATGCCCGCGAGCCTGCACGACCGGTATGTCACGCTGTACAAGACCTTCGCCGACTCGTGGCGCGTGACGGACAAAACCAGCCTGTTTGTTTACGCGCCGGGAACGTCCACCAATACGTTCACGGATACCGACTGGCCTGAAGAGAAGCCTCCGTGCAAGCTGAAACCGCAGTTCCAGATTCCCGGAGTCAAGGTGCACCAAGGCATGCCGGTTGAGAGGGCGGAAGCGATCTGTCGAGCGGTGACCGACAAAAACCTGTTTAAGAGCTGCGTTTTCGACGTGGCAACCACCGGGGACGAGATCTTCGCCAAAGGCTACGTCTTCGCGGAGGAAACCCAGCTGTACAGCACGTCGGTCAAGATCACCTGTCATCAGGCGCCAGGTGGTCGACCGTATCAGCGGTCAGTTGTCGCGGCAAATGTGCCCGCGCAACCAGAAGTCCGTCCGGTAGTTGTCACTGCAACAGTGTCACCGCTAACTCCGGGGAGACCGATACCGACGGGCACCGTCACCGTCTTCGTGGATGGTGTGGCGATGAACCGGCCCACGGCACTGGACGACCGAGGCCGGGCGCGCGTCAAAATAGCCGGTCTGAAGCCCGGCGAACACAAGATCAGGGCGGCCTACTCCGGTGGTGGAAAGTTCGACTACCATTCCAGTTCAAGCGCAAGTCTAGTTTACGACTCGGGCAAGAAACTGCGATAGCCGACGGGCCATGTGCCGGCAGGGCATGGCCCTGCCCCACTGGCTAGTGTTTGTGGATGAAATCGCCTACGCGGCGCATCCAGGCCAGGTCTTCTTCGTTCATCGGGCCAAGCTCGGCCGCATGCAACGCGTCGTCGGCTTGAGCCTCATTAGAAGGGCCGGTCATGCACACATCCACGGCGGAGTTGGAAAGCACGAAGCGGTAGCAATCCGTTGCAGTGGGTACGCGTTCGCCGGGCGGAATGCGTTTGGGATTCAGTAACTGGCGCCAACTGGTGGCGGTGAAGGCTACAATCCCAGGGCTGGCGCCGTTCGCGGGGAGCAGCGGAAAAACCTCGCTTTCCGCACCTTTGTGTACGGCGTTGTAGCGGACGTGGACGATGCCAACGGAGGGATCGGCGTTGAGCTCGGATACGAGCGGACGATGGTGCGTGGAGATGGCGATGTGACGGACCAGGCCGCGCTCGCGCAGCTTGGCCGAAGCTTCCAGAATGCGCGCTGGCGGCCTCGCGTTCCATAATCCGAGCAGCAGGACATCGGCGTACTCGAAATTGAGCTTGCGCAGCGCCATCTCGATACTTGGCGCCATGAGCGCCGCGATTCTGGAATACGATTGCAGAACCAGCACCATACGGTGCCGCTGCGGCTTGAGATTGCGCAGAGCTTGTCCGAACGGGCCACGGCGGACGCTGCCCCAATACAGGTAGTTCACGCCACTCTCGAAGGCGCGCTCCACGGCGGCAGCAGGCACCCCGTAGCCAGCCGCCATACCCAGCCGGCCGACTTCGAGACGAGTGCGGCCCAGCGTTCGAGTTTCCATTTAGCTTTAGTCTACCCTGCGATCCCCAGATACTTGTATCCGAACCTGGTCAACCGCCCACGGTCCAATGCATTGCGTCCATCCAACACAATACGCGATCGCATCCGCCCGGCTAGCGCTTCCCAATCGAGCTCGAGATATTGCTGCCATTCGGTGACTAATACCAGAGCGTCAGCACCATCGGCTACTTCCTCAGCGGATTGGCAAGTGAACATCGCCAGGTCTGGATACTCCTGGCGGAAACGATCCAGCGCTACAGGGTCGTGCACTTTCAGTTTGCAGCCGCGCTCCACCAGCTTGCGCGCGATGTCGATGGCCGGAGCTTCGCGCAAGTCATCCGTGTTGGGTTTAAAGGCGAGGCCAAGCAATCCGATAGTACGGCCCTTCAGGATCTTCAATTCGCCGAGCAGTTTGTCCACTACGCGCTCGCGCTGGCGGCGATTAATCTCGCGGGCAGCCTCCACGATGGGCATGGTCAAGTTGTATTCAGCGGCAGTGGCCACCAACGCGGAGGTGTCTTTGCCGAAACACGAGCCGCCCCACCCAATGCCGGATTGCAGAAAACGGTTTCCGATGCGCGCATCCAGGCCGATGCCTTTGGCCACTTGCTGGATGTCCGCGCCCACCTTCTCGGACAACTGGCCGATTTCGTTTATGTAGCTGATCTTGAGCGCTAGAAAAGCGTTGGCTGCATACTTAATCAATTCGGCGGAGGCCAGATCGGCCGAAATGAGCGGGACCGCGCCCATGCCCTCAGGCCGCGGAAGATACGGCGGGGGCGCGAAGGTCTGATCGAGAATCGGACGATACAACGAGTACAGCACTTCCAGACACCGCGCGTCGTCTGAACCGATCACCACCCGATCCGGATAAAGGCTGTCGTGCAGCCCGGTGCCTTCGCGCAGGAATTCAGGATTGGAAGCCACCGAAAAGTGTCCATTGGCTTTCTTGCCGTGATGCTGTTCGTAGGATTCGCGAACGATGGAGTCCACCCAGTTGCCGCTTCCGATGGGTACGGTCGACTTATTCACCACCACCGTAAATTCGCCAGCGTAGTACTGGCCGATGCCTTTCGCCGCGGCAGACACGTGGCGCAAATCCGGACTCCCGTTCGGGGAGGGAGGCGTTCCCACGGCGATGAAAATTACATCCGCATGCGGGACGGCGGAAGCGTAATCGGTACAGAATTGAAGATTCGGAGCAGCTTCGGCTAACAGTTCCGTTAAGTAAGGCTCGTAGATGGGTGTTTTGCCGGCGCGGAGCAGCGCGATCTTTTTCTCGTCTGAGTCGATACAGGTAACTTTGTGCCCCAAAAATGCCAGACAGGTGCCTGTCGTCAATCCCACGTAGCCGGTGCCAATGATAGATACATTCATGCGATAGTTGTGTCCCTCCACTAAGCTAACAGAGAGAACGGGGTCACACAAAAGGCAAATGGTTTAGATTTCGTCTGACCTAAGTACTGGGACTTTTCGCCTAAGATGTTTGGTATTCTAGGGCCAGCGCGCAAGCGATGTGAGGCCGTCCGCGTATCGGCTTTGAAGCACGTCCCCTTGCTCACGCGCGGGGCTACTTTCTAACGAGGAAGACTGCCACTTCAGCCCTTAAGTTCGGACGAAGGTTTACGGTTCGGGCGCCTTCGAGAAAGATGCGCCGCTCTACTGTCCACTTTTCGGAGGTGATCATGTTCTCGAAATCATGCACGGTTAGAAAATGGATGTTCGGCGAGTCGTACCAATCGTAGGGGAACAGTTTCGTCTTGGGAGCTCGTCCGGTTAACAGATGCGCCAAACGGACGCGCCAGTGGCCGAAATTTGGAAATGCGACAATCGCGCGGCGTCCTACGCGCAGCATGTCCTGCAGCACCTTGAGAGGTGCGCGCGTCTCCTGCAGAGTCTGGCTGAGGATCACGTAATCGAAAGCCTGGTCCGGGAGATCGGCTAGGGCTTCTTCGAGATCGCTGTGAAATACGGAGACGCCGCGGGCGATGGCTTGTTGGGCTTTCGGCCCGGAGATTTCGACGCCTCGCGCATCCACATGTTTGTTTGCGGCGAGCCAGGCCAGCAACTCACCTTCGCCGCAGCCGAGGTCGAGGACGCGGGTGTTGGGTTCAATCAATTCGCCGATGATGGCGTAGTCGCTGCGGCCCAGCAGCTCACGGACGAAGGTTTGCGCCACGCTAGTACGCCTTCGGACTAGCTGCGGTGCTGGCCAAGAATCCGCGCACCAGCTCGGCTTGTTCCGTCACGTTCACCAGGAACGCGTCGTGGCCGTAGCTCGAAGGCAATTCGCAATAGGCTACGTCGCAGTTGTGGCCCCGCAGCGCGCGCACTACTTCGAGCGATTGATAGCTGGGATACAGCCAGTCCGAAGTGAAGCTGATCACCAGGAACCGCGCCTTCACTTTTTCGAATGCCGCGCTCAAAGAACGGCCGGTGCTGGTGAGATCGAAGTAGTCCATCGCTTTGGTGATGTAGAGATATGCATTGGCATCGAAGCGGTCCACGAACTGGCCGCCGCGATAGCGCAGGTAGCTCTCAACTTCGAATTGGTTTTCATCGCGCAGGCGGCGCCCGAACTTCTCGCGCATGGATGCATCGCTCATGTAGGTGATGTGGCCCACCATGCGTGCTACGGATAATCCGCGCGCGGGTGGACGATGGCCGTAATAATTGCCGTCGTTCCAATCGGGGTCAGCCATGATGGCTTGGCGTCCCACTTCATTGAACGCGATCTGCTGCGGGCTGTGGCGCGCCGTTCCGGCGATGGGAATCGCGGACGCCACGGCATCCGGATAAGCTACGGCCCACTGCAAAGCTTGCATGGCCCCCATGGATCCACCTGAAACTGAGAGCAGCCGGTCTATACCTAGGTGGTGGATCAACATCTTCTGGAGCCGCACCATGTCCGGAATCGTAACCGGCGGAAAGGACATTCCATAGGGGCAGCCGGTTGCAGGATTGATGGAGCCTGGCCCGGACGTTCCGCGGCAACCGCCCAGCACGTTCGAACAAATCACGAAATATTTGTCGGTGTCGAATCCCTTGCCCGGCCCGATCATGCTTTCCCACCAGCCGCCATCGCCCGCGGCATGCGCATCCCCCGAGAAAGCATGTAGAACCAGGATGGCGTTATTCCTGGCGGCGTTTAATTCGCCATAGGTCTCGTAGGCGACGTCGACCGGAACGAGGATCACTCCACTGTCGAGCGAAATAGAATCGAACTGGATAATGTGGGACTCGGTGATCATCAATGGAGCTGGGCCGCTACCGGAAATCTTCCTGGAAGCGATCTAATGCCTCGACTCCGGGGCAAAGCTTCTCATACGGGACCTTGGTAAGCGCGACGTCGACGGTTTCATTCATCTCATGCAAATCCGGCACCGTTTCGTCGACAAATAGCAGACCCGTCACCACCTCACCCTTGCCCTGATGTTCCTCGAGGTAGGCATGGACCTTCGCGCGGTCCGTGGGATCGTAATTTTCCGGGACTCCTTTGAACCGCAGTACGCTTCCATCGTGCATGGTTACGCTGACGGCTCCATTCTGGCCGATGTGGGCCAGGATCTCGCTCGCGGGCGCCACGAAATCGGTCTCGGTGGCTTTCAGTTCATGCTGGCGCGTGTACAAATAGCTTTTTGTGGAGCCTTCGTGGTCGTTGAAGGTAACGCAAGGCGAAATCACGTCGATCAGCGCGAAGCCGCGATGGGCGATGGCCGCTTTCAAGATGGGTACCAGCTGTTCTTTATCGCCGGAGAAACTGCGCGCGATGAATGTGGCGCCAATGCTCAAGGCCAGCATCACAGGATCGATGGGAGCCATTTGGTTGGCTTCGCCCTTTTTACTCTTCGAACCGACATCCGCGGATGCAGAGAACTGGCCCTTGGTGAGCCCGTACACGCCGTTGTTCTCGATGATGTATACCATCCGCAGATTGCGCCGGATGGCATGGCACATGTGGCCCAATCCGATGGAGAGCGAATCGCCGTCGCCCGAAACTCCGATATAGGTGAGCTCGCGATTCGCGGCGTTGGCGCCGGTGGCGATGGGAGGCATGCGCCCGTGAGCTGAGTTGAATCCATGCGCGCCGTTGACGAAATACGCTGGAGTTTTGGACGAACAGCCGATGCCGCTGAGCTTGGCGATCATGTGCGGCTGAGTGGAAAGCTCCCAGAAGGCGCGCACGATGGCTGCGGTGATGGAATCGTGCCCGCAGCCTGCGCACAGCGTGGACATCGCGCCTTCGTAGTCGCGGATGGTCAGTCCCAGTTCGTTGCGCTGCAGGCTGGGGTGCGTGGCGATCGGTTTTGCGATGGATGGCATGCTTAATCCTCGATTTGCATCTCAGTCTGGGCGGAGCCCGTGGTCAACAGCTCTTCCGCCTGGGGTTCGGGAATGCCCAGTGAACTCATAATTCCGTCGATAACGCGTTTGGCGCTAAGCGGGAATCCGCCGTAAACCAGAATCGAGCGGAGTTTTTCCTTGGGCACGCTGGTCTCGAGGGTAAGCAGGGAACGAAGCTGCGCATCGCGGTTTTGCTCCACCACGAAGCAGAAATCGTGTTCTTCCAAGAACGCTTCGACCCGGGTATCGAAGGGAAAACCACGCACCCGCATGAAGTCGGCCACCACGCCACGCTCGGCCAGCAGATCCAGCGCCTCGCGCACGGCAAGATCACAACCGCCCATGGTTAATACTCCGAACTGGGCGTCGGTCCGGCGCAGGATGATCGGCTCTGGGACGAACTTGGCGGCGGCTTTGTGTTTGAGCAGCAGCCGGTCCATCACTTCCCGGTATTCGTCCGGCGTTTCGGTATAGTTGCCGAATTTGTTGTGGCCGGAACCGCGCGTGAAGAACGAACCCTTCGGATCCACGCCCGGCAGAGTGCGCGCAGGTACGTGGTTTTCATCTTCGTTGAGGTAGCGTTGGAACTTCGTTATCTTTTCAAGCTGCTCCGGACCCCACACCACGCCGCGATCCGGCTGGTAGGCCGGGTCCCATTTGAAGCGCGGCACCACCCAGTCGTTCATTCCGATGTCGAGATCGGTCAGCATGAAGACCGGCGTTTGGAAGCGCTCGGCCAAATCGAACGCTTTGGGACCGAACTCGAAACATTCTCCCGGATTTGCGGGGAACAGCAAAATATGCCGCGTGTCGCCGTGTGAGGCATAGGCGCATTCCATGACATCCGCTTGCTGGGTGCGAGTTGGCATTCCGGTGGAGGGACCGACGCGCTGCACGTCGATAATCACGGCTGGGATCTCAGCGTAGTAAGCCAAGCCCAGCAATTCGTTCATCAGGGAAATGCCTGGGCCGGCTGTGGAAGTGAACGAGCGCGCGCCATTCCAGGCCGCGCCGATCACCATTCCGATGGCCGCCAATTCATCCTCGGCCTGGATGATGATGTAGTTGTTTTTTCCCGTCTCCGGATCGCGGCGATATTTCTCGCACAGTCCCTTGAAGGCATCCAGCACTGAAGTAGAGGGTGTAATCGGATACCACGCTGCCACGGTCGCGCCGGCATACAGGCAGCCGAGCGCGGTGGCCATGTTCCCCTCGATCAGGATTTTGTCGGCGTTGCCATCCATGGTTTCCAGATGAAACGGCAATGGGCAGGTGAAATGGTCCTTGGCGTAGTCATAGCCCAGACGTAGAGCGCGATGATTGGATTCCTTCAGTTTCTTCTTGGCTGCATACTTCTGATCCAGCAGCGCGGTGACGATATCCATGTCGACGTCGAGCACGGCCACCAGCGTTCCCGCATAAGCGATATTCTTCATGAGGATTCGCTCACGCGGGTCACGGAAGTTTTCATTGCAGAGCTGGGCGAAAGGAACTCCGAGGAAATTGACGTCGCTCCGCACCAGCGCCGGATCGAGCGGCCAACTGGAATCGTAGAGTACGTAGCCGCCCTCGCGCACTTCGCGAATATCCTTCGCGTAGGTCTGCGAGTTCATCGCCACCATCAAGTCGTAATCCAAGGCGCGAGCCGTATAGCCTTGATGGTTGACACGGATTTCATACCAGGTGGGCAGCCCCTGGATGTTGGAGGGGAACAGATTTTTTCCGGACACCGGGATGCCCATGCGAAAGATGGCCTGCATCAGCAGACCATTGGCGCTGGCGGATCCGGTTCCATTGACGTTGGCTAATTTAATTGCGAAATCGTTTACGCGGGTACGCATGACTCGATGTTTACTGGCCTCCCTGCATAGGGAATAAGAAGTTCAAACTTTTGCATATCCCAGGCCGCCGTGGGGCAGCGTTCGGCGCAGAGGCCGCAGTGTACGCAAAGGTCTTCATCCTTGGCCATGATACGTGCGGTCTGCGGCAACGCGGCCGAGACATAGAGATCCTGAGTGAGATTGATAGCTGGTGCTGAAAGGCGCTTGCGGAGATCGTCTTCTTCTCCGCCGCGCGTGATGGTCAGGCATTGCACGGGGCAGACGTCTATGCAGGCGTCGCATTCGATGCAGCGCGCGGCCGTGAAGTCGGTCTCAATATCGCAGTTGAGGCAGCGTTGGGCTTCCCGCGCGGTCTGTTCGGCGGAAAAACCCAACTCCACTTCGATATTCATCCGCTTGAAACGTTCCACCAGGTCGACGTGCCGCATCTTCTGCCGCGCGGCCGGATTGTAGTCGTTGTGATAGCTCCACTCACTCAATCCCATCTTCTGGCTGATGAGATTCATGCCTTGCGGCAGGCGCTCCGTTACGGAAATGCCCTGGCAATAATTGTGAATCGAGATCGCGGCCTGATGTCCGTGCTCAGCCGCCCAGATAATGTTTTTCGGTCCCCAGGCCGCGTCGCCGCCGAAGAAAATGCCTTCGCGCGTGCACTGCATGGTCTTCTCGTCCACCGTGGGCATGTCCCATTTGTCGAACTCGATGCCGATGCCGCGCTCGATCCAGGGAAACGAATTTTCTTGCCCGATGGCGAGGATCACGTCGTCGGCCGGGAGGAAAATCGTGTCGATGGTGGTGGATTTCTTCGCGCCTTTGTCCCATTCCAAGCGCTCGAAATCCATGCCGATGAGTTTTCCATTTTCAATGACGAAACGCACCGGCGCGTGGTTGATGAGGATCTCGACGTTTTCCTCTTCGGCGTCCTCCAGTTCCCAGGGCGAAGCTTTGAAGAAGCCGCGCGGACGGCGCGCCATCACTTTAATGTCTTTGCCGCCGAGTCTGCAGGAGGAGCGGCAGCAGTCCATGGCAGTATTGCCGACGCCGATGATCAGCACCTTTTCGCCGACGGAATCGGTGTGTCCGAACGCGATGGATTCCAACCAGTCAATTCCAATGTGGATGCGATTGGTATCGTGACGGCCGGGTAAATCCAATTCTTTGCCGCGCGGGGCGCCGGTGCCGACGAAAATCGCGTCGAAGTCTTCGGCCAGCAGCGCCTTCATGCTCTCGATTGGCGTGTTGTAGCGGATTTCGACGCCCATGTTGAGAATCTGGTTGATCTCGTCCATGAGAACTGCTTCGGGTAATCGGAACGCCGGAATGTTGGTGCGCATCAGGCCGCCGGGCTTGTCGTACTTTTCGAACAGCACCACTTCGTAGCCCAGCGGCAGCAGGTCGTTCGCGACGGTGAGCGAAGCTGGGCCCGCGCCGATCAAGGCTACGCGTTTGCCATTTTTCTGGCTGGGAATTTTGGGAAGACGTTCCGTGATGTCATCGCGCAGGTCGGCCGCGACGCGCTTCAGCCGGCAAATGGCAACAGGTTTACCATCCAGACGGCCCCGTCGACAGGCCGGCTCGCAGGGACGGTCGCAAGTGCGTCCGAGAATCGCCGGAAACACGTTCGATTCACGGTTGAGCATGTAGGCGTCGGTGTAGCGGCCTTGCGCGATTAACCGGATATATTCCGGGACATTGGTGTGGGCGGGACAGGCCCATTGGCAATCGACGACCTTATGGTAATAGTTCGGATTATGAACGTCCGTGGGCTTCACACGTACATCCTCTCGATCTGAATTGGCGATCGACGGGCCATGCTGTGATTTGAGACCAGTCTGATTTGATTGTACTCCCTAGGCGGCGAAGCTCGCAGTGGATAGTGCCTGAAAGCAGGCACTACCTCGCAGTGGAACTGCCTCGCCCCTTAAGCGTGGTTCTGACGTACACTCTCGATATGGCATTCCGCGAGAAGATTTTCGACAACCTGGTCGGGGATCTGGAATACCATCCCAAGCGCGCGTTGCTTTACCTCGCGTTGGGCGTAGCGGCTCTCTCCGTATGGGCGTTTGCGTCGCACGGCCAGAAAGTTGTTGTCGTTCGAATGGTGTTCGCGGCGGGTGGCGTGGCCCTTTTGCTTAAAGGCATCTTCTTGTTGCGCAAAACGTCCGATGGGCTTGGCCGTTCGACGAAGCTACTTGACCTCGGAAAGCTGGAAATTCCTGAGCCTTTTCCGCTTTCCACTCCGAGGACGTTCCCGCCACTGCCGGCCGTGGTCGCCCAGCTTACTCAGGACTTCGGCGCAGGGGCGCTTCTCCTCGGACCCCTTCTGCGCGCTGCCAACGTTGTTACCGATTACTCAAACAATCTACCGAGCTTTCAGGTTTCTCAGTGGCGCGGGCCTTTTCTTCGCCGGTTGGCTGATCCGTCGTCTCACTCCGCCTGCGCATATTCAGGGATGAACAGTGGCTACGACCCGAAGGTGATCCGCAACGCTTCGTCAACCTCGTCCATCCTTGCGAAATGTCCTATGACCCTTTCGATCTCCGATTCGTGGATGGTAGCGACGTTGTCCGCCATGATCACCGAATTCATCAGTCCCCCCGGAGCCGCTCGCGCCTTTGCATTAGGCAGGACGACCACTCTACTGGGGTGTCCGGCACGTGCCCATGTTGCTGGTAATCATCGCCACGATTGTCTGAGGAAGGGCTGTGCCGAGCTGGTCTGCTTGAACAATCAGCGCGGGACGCCGCCTCGCCGTTTGTTGGTTCGAGTCCGGGAACAACACTAAAACGATGTCACCGCGGCGGAAGTTCATCGTAGCCGGCCATTTCCGGCCGATCCCAATCCTCGGCGAACTGCGCTAGCCGACGGCCCGCTTGAGACTGGTCGATACCGCGTTGACCAAGGTCGATAGGCTCCGCTGGCCGAACGGGCGTCACGATAACCCGTGCCCCCTCGGCCTCATCGAGTGGCTGCAACAGCTCCACCTTTCCGTCGCGGTAGATCCCTTCGACCGACTTCACCATTTATTTAAGTATCCCCCGCGACGCCCCCCGTTGCTTCTTGCGGGAATGTTCGACTATGCTAACTTGTGAAAAGGATGCGACTCACCGCCGTTCTGAGAACCGGCATTCTGATGGCCGACGTTTTGCTTGCCGCTTCCGGCTTGCGCGCACAGAAACCCGACGAGCAGCCGCAAACTAAGGAAGCCCAAGCCAAAGAAGCGCTGGGCATGCCGGCTCGAACCGCGGCTACTGAATATCAAGCCCAGGCCCAGGCCGGCGCTATAACGATTGGGGCTGAGTTCATGGGACATTCCGTCCCGACACCGCCGGCTACTTATTCCACCGATGATTATGTGATTATTGAAGTCGGGTTCTTCGGTCCGCCAGATGCGCGGCTTAAGCTGTCAGGCGGGGATTTTTCGCTCCGGGTGAATGGAAAGAAGAACGCCCTGGCTACCGAACATTACGAGCTATCCTTCCATTCGCTCAAAGATCCTGAATGGGAGCCACCCGACCCGCAAAAGTCGAAAACCAGTTTAAACACGGGAGGCGGCGGTGCTGGTGGTCAAAATGACGCTCCCCCTCCTCCTCCCAAAATGCCAATCGAATTGCGCCGCGCCATGGAACAACGGGTTCAAAAGGCCGCGCTACCGGAAGGAGACCGCTTCCTTCCCCAGGCCGGATTGATTTTCTTCCTATACCGAGGCAAGACCCAGGGCATCAAATCGCTCGAGCTGATCTACGAAGGTGCAGCCGGAAAAGCCACGCTGACGCTTCAGCCTTAGCAGCGCGCGTCCCGATGCGGTACGATCTGAGGAACTATGAGATTGCACATTGCATTCGTGGCTCTTCTTGCTTGCGTCGTCTTCGCCGTATTCCCCGCGTCGGGCGCGACTTGCAGTGATCTTGCCAAGCTAACGCTTCCCGCCACAACCATTAATGCCGCGGACGCCGTACCTGCCGGCCCCTACACGCCGCCGGGAAACCAAACCATCGGCGACATGCCCGCGTTTTGCCGCGTGGCCGGCGTCATCAAACCGGTGGACGACTCGAATATTCAATTCGAAGTGTGGTTGCCTGCTTCGGGATGGAACAGCAAGTTTCAAGGCGTCGGCAACGGCGGTTTTGCCGGCTCCATCAACTACACAGGATTGGCGGATTCGGTGCGGCGCGGCTACGCCACGGCGTCCACGGATACGGGACACCATGCGGGTACAACCGATGGAGCCTGGGCGCTGGCGCATCCGGAAAAAATCGTCGATTTCGGGTATCGTGCCATCCATGAAACTACCGAGAAGGCCAAAGCGATCATTCAAGCGTTTTATGGCGACAGTCCGCGGCGGTCCTACTTCAGCTCCTGTTCGAATGGTGGACGGCAGGCGCTGATGGAAGCGCAGCGCTTCCCGGCCGATTATGACGGCATCATCGCCGGCGCGCCAGCGAGCTTTTGGACTCATTTGCTAACGACGGCGATCACCGACTCGCAGGCGTTGCTCGCGGATTCAGCGAGCTACATTCCGGCCAGCAAAGTTCCCACCATTGAAGCCGCGACGCTCGAAGCCTGCGATGCACTGGACGGCGTGAAAGACGGCGTTATCGACAATCCGCAGCAATGTCACTTTGATCCCGCCAAGCTTCTGTGCAAAGGAGAGGATTCCGATAAGTGTCTCACCGCGCCGCAGGTGGCGGCTTTGCAGAAGCTTTACGACGGACCTCGAAACTCCAAGGGCGAGCAGCTCTTTCCCGGTTATTCGGTGGGCGGAGAAACCGGCCCGGGCGGATGGTCGTTGTGGATAACCGGTTCGGGGCCGACTAAGAGCTTGATGTACGCTTTCGGAACTCAGTTTTTTAAGAATATGGTTTTCGATGATCCCTCCTGGGACTTCAAGACGTTCAACGTGGACCGAGATACGAAAATCGTGGATGACAAGTCCGCTCAGAGGTTGAATGCCACCAATCCGGACTTGAGTGCTTTCAAGAAGCGCGGTGGAAAGCTGATTATCTATCACGGCTGGAGCGACGCAGCGATTGCGCCGGTAAACGCCATCAACTACTACCAGAGCGTGGTGTCCAAGATGGGCGCGAAAGATAGCAAGACTTTTGTGCGCCTGTTTATGGTGCCGGGGATGCAGCATTGCGCCGGCGGCCCTGGGCCCAACGTCTTCGGTCAATTTGGCGCGGCGCAGAGCGATCCGCAACATGACGTGGCGGCGGCGCTGGAACAGTGGGTGGATAAAGGCGTGGCGCCTGAACAGGTGATCGCCACCAAGTACAAGGTGGGGTTGAATCCGGCGAGCGGCGTTCAGCGAACGCGTCCACTGTGCGCTTATCCGAAAGTGGCGCGCTGGAATGGCCAGGGCAGCACGGATGATGCGGCTAACTTTGCCTGTGCAGAGCCAGGGAAGTAGTGGCTCAGGCACGGACTCCGTTGAAGACGTTGGTCCCCTTGCTCACGCGCGGGCCTACAATAACGTTCGCGGTTCGGTAAATTCCATCTACTCCTCCGCGGCTTTCTCTTCCAGATTATGGATTACCTGACCGAACAACTGCACGGCGCGGCGATCGTTCGCGCGCAGTACCTGCGCTTCTAACGATTCCAGCTGCCGGTGGATACTGGCGGCTTTCTTCTTGCCGGAGCCGGTCAACTTGATAACGAAAGAGCGCCGGTCCTTCTGGCTGGACTCACGGGTGACTAATCCACGGGCGTCCAACCGGTCAAGCACACTAGTCAGCGTCGAGCGTTTATGTGCGAAGGCCCGATGCAGGCTGGAGACCGTCGAGTCGCCGGATTCATGAAGGTGACAGAGGATGTGGGCTTCCGCCTGCGTGAGATCGGGGGCATGCTGCTGGATGTATAGTCCAATCCGGTGGGTGGCGCGATGGATGCTGAAAATAAGTTCGAGACGCATCTAGCCCAGGATACGCCAAAGGCTCTTGACGGAAGATAGTACGATTTCGTATATTACGATAATGAACTATCGCCTTGGCGTCATCTTGATCGGTTCGCTGGTTGCGGGCGTTTTCGCGCAATCCCGCGAACACGCGGAAGCCAGCATTCGACTGCGTCTTCCCGCGCCACCCTCCGTGGTTTTTCCTCTATTCGGGCCGGTCCGAGAATCGGAGTGGGCTCCGCACTGGAATCCCACCATGCTCTATCCGCTGAAGGGGAGCCAGCAAGCCGGCGCGGTTTTCACTACCCGGCAGCATGATCAGGATGTGGTTTGGGTATTGACGACTTATGATGAATCCGCGCTCCGCGTCAGCTACGTAATCGTTCGGCCTGGCAAGAGCGCGGACCAGTTGGATATTTCTTTGAAGGCTTTGGGCGGAGGAGAAACTGAGGCCATTGTGACCCATCGCCTAACCTCGTTGTCGGAAGGCGCAGATGGCTCCGTGAAGGATTTTGCCCGCGAGTTTCCACTGGAACGCGATCACTGGGAACATGCGATCAGCGGACGGTTGCGCGAGTTGACGGGCCACTAGCATGGACAATCCGCTCGGCTTCATGACGCCGCGCCATCACTCGGTACGAAATTTCGTGGTGTTGGAATTGCCGCGCAATCATGGACGGCCCTTGAGTCCGGCGCGGATTGCGGCCGCACTGGACTTAGAAGCAGCGCTCGTAATTCAACTGCTCGAAGATCTGGAACGGCACTTGTTCTTCCTGGTGCGCGACCTGCGCGGCAATGTGAGTTGGGCTTTTCCCGTTTCAAGCGATCGAACGCCGCATCGGCTGCGATTCAGCACTGGCGAGCGCATCTATGCCGCGTGCGGCGAGGATTCCATCGCTACGCCCTTTGTGCAGGCGCGCTTAAGAAAAGAGCGGCTGGAGGTGGAAATCGAAACGTCCTGCGCGCACTGCGGACGCGCGCTGCATATCCTGGTGGACGACGACCTGCGCTGGCGCGTGCGCGAGCCCGAAGCCGACCCTCGCGTTTTTTTGCCGCGCATCGACTGGCCAACGTTTCGTGGGGCGAACATCATCAACGATTATTGAAAGAACTCCGTATTCTTCTGGTCAGAAGAACACGTCGTGCCGATGAAAGTGGCTGGTCGCGCCGTGGATTTGAATGAAGCCGCTAAGACCACCGCGGAGGCCCAGAAAATGCTGTTTGGTTTTTGAGGGCAGCGGACTCACCACTTGTCGATGTAAATCGGATTCGCCGGCGCTTTCCCTTCGCACCAGTACCGATCGAAATTGGTGACCCCGGCCAACTCACTGAGCGCTTCTTCGTCGATCCACTGGCGTCCGGTTGACGTCCTAGGTTCCTGCGCGAAGATGGCGAGAGAGGCGTCGCACAGGATCTCGGGCGTGCGCCATTGCGATCGATCCGCCATTTTCCAATTGATAGAAGCCTGGCTCTCGATGATGGTACGCGGCCACAGGGCGTTGCCTGCGATGTTGTCCTTCTGATGCTCGGCTGCCAGGCCGATGGCAACGCGCGCCATGCCGAGCTTCGAAATCATGTAAGCCACTTTTCCCGGCGACGGTTCCACAGAAAGACGCGGGCACATGTTCAACACATGGCCCCACTGTTGCTTCACCATGTGAGGCAGGGCGTAGTAGCAAGCGATGTAGGAGGCGCGCACATTGACGCTCATCATCAGGTCGAAGCGCTTGGGCGGAGTTTCCAAAATGGGCCGAGGCCAGATGGCGCCCGCATTGTTCACCAGAATATCGATGCGGCCGAGCTCGGCCACGGTGCGCTCAATCATGTTGCGGATGGCATCTTCGTCGCGCACATCGGTGGGGATCGCAAGCGCGCGCCGGCCCAGGGCGCGGATGGCGTCAGCGGTCTCGTGGATGCTGCCCGGCAGTTTCTCGGTGGACTGTTCGCTTTTCGAAGCCACCACCACGTCCGCTCCTTCCTCGGCCAGGCGCAGTGCCAGGGCTTTGCCGATACCGCGGCTGGCTCCGGTGACGATGGCGACGCGGCCTTTCAGATCGGGATGGAGGATGCGGCTGGAATCGGACATAACTCCATCAAGGCTAGCAGGGTTGCGGCTCTCGAATATTTCCCCTGGAAGTGCGACCGGGACTTTCGTGGTGGCACTCCCTTCCGGTCGCGGCTCGGTTACATATTCTCGGAAAGTTCCGAATTTATGTTGCGCGCAGCACTTGCCCTCTAAGAGGGGTATTATCATTACTGGGCGTTGAGAATCAGCTCTTCCCCCAACTGAGAGGCGGAAGCAGCAATTTCTCGACGGCCTTCCAAGATGGAGGTTAGCTCGTGGCTGTCAGCATAGGAATACCGCGCGAAACTTTTCCTGGGGAGCGGCGTGTGGCCCTGGTCCCGCGCGCTTGCGACGCGTTAGGGAAACTGGGCGCGAGCGTTATCGTTGAGCAGTCCGCCGGCGTCGAGGCCGGTTTCCTCGATGAACAGTACGCGACGCGCGGCGCCCGATCGGCCACCCGGCGCGAGGTATTTCAGGCGGACGTCATTTTGCAAGTGCGGTCGCTGGGGGCGAATCCGGAAGCTGGACGCGCGGATCTGGCGCTGTTACGCCCCGGCCAGACTGTGATTGGTTTTGGTGAGCCGCTTACCGCACTCAGTCAGGACGCCGCGCTGGCGCGCACTGGCGTCTCTTTCTTTGCTATGGAATTGATGCCTCGCATCACGCGTGCGCAAAGCATGGATGCTCTTTCCTCAATGGCGACGATTGCCGGATACAAGGCAGTATTGCTAGCTGCAACGTCGCTGCCAAAGATATTTCCAATGCTGATGACTGCAGCCGGTACGGTTACGCCGGCGCGGGTGTTGATTCTAGGCGCGGGCGTGGCCGGTTTGCAAGCTATCGCCACCGCGCGCCGGCTGGGCGCCGTAGTGTCCGCCTACGATGTCCGCAGCGCCGTGAAGGAGCAGATTGAAAGCCTGGGTGCAAAATTTGTTGTGCTGGACATCGACACCGGAGCGAGCGAAGACAAAGGCGGCTACGCCAAAGCGATGGGCGAAGAGTTTTACCGGCGGCAGCGTGAGTTGCTTACCAATGTGATCCGCGAACAGGATGTCGTCATCAGCACCGCGGCAGTTCCTGGAAAAAAAGCGCCGATATTGATCACCACTGAGATGGCGAACGCGCTGGCCCCGGGTTCCGTCATTGTGGATGTCGCGGCCGAGCGGGGAGGGAACTGCGAGCTGACCCAGCCGGGCGAAACCGTGCATCACCAGGGCATCACCATTCTGGGGCCACTCAATCTCGCGTCATCCGCGCCGTATCATGCCAGCCAGATGTATTCGTCCAACATAACTTCGTTCTTGAAACTTATGCTCACGAAGGATGGCTCCTTGCAATTGAAGCGCGAGGACGAGATCATCCGGGAAACGCTGGTGACGCACGCGGGTGAGATTGTTCATGCGCGCGTGAATGAACTGCTGGACGTGATTCCCGCGGAGGGAGCCGAAGGGGGAGGATAACGACCATGGGAGCTTACGAATTCGATTTGTGGGTCTTCATGCTGGCTGCTTTTTTGGGCTTCCAGCTTATCCGCGGCGTTTCGCCGCTATTGCACACGCCACTGATGTCTTTGACCAACGCGATCTCGGCGATTGCCGTGGTGGGGGCGATCTTGATTACCGGCGCGAAGGATGCCAGTACGCTTTCGCTGATCCTGGGCTTCTCGGCTGTTCTGCTGGCCACTTTGAACGTAGTGAGCGGCTATCTGATCACGGATCGCATGCTCAAGATGTTCAAGCGAAGGGAGCCGGACAAGAAATGAACAGTGCGGTCCTGAACGATACTATCCTCCCGATTGTTTACATGCTGGCAGCCGCCGGCTTCATCATGGCCATCAAGTGGCTGAATTCTCCAGCCACCGCGCGTCGTGGAGTAGTGGTCGGCGAAATCGGCATGTTGCTGGCTGTGGTCGGCACCCTGCTGCGATTCGACGTGGTCAGCTATCAGTGGATCTTCGTCGCGTTCTTCCTGGGGACGGCCATCGGCATCCCGATCGCTTATATGATGCCGATGACTGCGGTCCCTCAGCGAACCGCATTTTCACATGCCTGTGGTGCGCTCGCATCGGCGCTGATCGGAACCGCGGAATACTATAAGGGGATTCGTCAAGGTCCGGCGGTGACCACCGTTGAGATGACGGCGCTGATTATCGAGACCCTGCTCGGCTTCCTGACTTTCACCGCCAGTCTCATGGCGTTCGGAAAGCTGCAGGAGGTGCTGCCGCAGCGGCCCATTACATACAAGGGCCAGAACTTCCTGAACCTAGGGATTTTCGCGGCCGCGGCGGGAACTGGTGTGGCGTTGATTGTGGCGCCGGAGCAAACCTATCTGTTTCCCATCTTCGTCCTGCTCTCGCTCCTTTTCGGTGTTCTTTTAATCATTCCAATCGGCGGTGCGGATATGCCTACAGTCATCGCCTTGCTGAACTCCTACGCGGGCCTTTCGGCCAGCGCGATGGGATTTGTGCTCAACAATAAAATGCTGATCGTGGCGGGCGCGTTGGACGGATCGTCCGGCTTTATCCTGGCGGTTATCATGTGCCGCGCCATGAACCGATCTTTCGGCAATGTGCTGTTCGGTGCATTCGGACAACTGCAGACCACCACCGCCGGTAAGGCCGGCGAGCGGCCGGTTCGATCCGCGAGCCCCGAAGAAGCGGCTCAGATTCTAGAAGCCGCCCGCACCGTGATAGTGATTCCCGGATACGGCATGGCGGTGGCGCAGGCTCAACACAAACTGAAGGAGATGTCGGAGCTGCTCGCGAAGCGCGGCGTCAACGTGGAGTTCGCCATACATCCCGTGGCCGGCCGCATGCCCGGTCATATGAACGTGTTGTTGGCGGAAGCGGATGTTCCCTACGACAAGCTACGCGAAATGGACGACATTAATCCCGAAATGCCCATGGCGGACGTGGCGCTGATCATCGGTGCGAACGACGTGGTTAATCCGGGCGCTGAGACGGACCCGAAAAGTCCCATCGCGGGCATGCCCATTATTCAAGCGTACAAGGCTCACACAGTGATGGTGATCAAACGCAGTATGAATCCTGGGTTCGCGGGCATCGACAATGAGCTGTATTACATGCCGAACACAATCATGTTGTTCGGTGATGCCAAGGCGTTTGTATCCAGCATCGTGAAAGAGCTGGGCGCGTTGGCGCGGGCATAATAAGCCGAGCCCCGACCGGGAGGGAGCGATACCACGATTCCGGACAGGACTAGGTTCGTGGTGGCGCTCCCTTCCGGTCGCGGTTCGGCTTTCCCCTTGACAATCTAGGAGAGAGCCAGTACAATCTCCCCTAGATGATCTAGGAGGTCGTCGCGTGAGCAAACAACAAGATCTGCTGCAGGGCACGCTCGAGATGCTTATCCTGAAGTCGATTTCGCTGGAGCCTATGCATGGCTACGGCATCCTGCTCCGCATTCAGCAGCTATCCCAGGATCGCCTGCAGATTCAACAGGGGTCACTTTATCCGGCTTTGTACCGGCTGGAGTACCGCGGTTTGATCAAGGCCGAATGGGGCGAGAGCGAGAACAATCGCAAGGCCAAATATTACAAGTTGACGGCTGAGGGCCGCCGCCAGTTGAAATTGGAAACGGAGAACTGGAATCGACTGAGCGCGGGCGTGGTGGGCGTTTTGGCAGCGGAGCCGGAAAAGTCATGAGCGTACTGGCGCGGCTGAAATGCGTATTGGACGGCGCGCTCCGCCGGAATCGGATGGAAGGCGACATGGACGCGGAGTTGCATTTCCATATGACTAAATATACCGAGGATCTGGTTAATTCCGGTTTGCCTAGAGAGCAGGCGGAACGGCAGGCGCGGATCGAGTTCGGACATTTGCAGCCGCTCAAGGAAGAATGCCGCGAGGCGCGCGGGCTCAGGCTTTGGGATGAGACGCTGCAGGATCTGCGCTACGCGGGGCGCATGCTGCGCAAGAGTCCAGGGTTCGCCGCCGTCGCCGTGCTGACCTTGGCGCTCGGCATTGGCGCCAACACGGCCATTTTCAGTGTCGTGAACGCGTGGGTGCTGAAGCCGTTGCCTTATGCGAATCCCGATCAATTGGTCGCCATCTATTCGGCGGACGTTAAGGGCCGGTGGTTGGGCAATACTTCCGCCAAGGATCTGGAGGATTGGCGCAAGGAGAAGAAAGACGTTTTTGAGGATATATGCGGCTGGTTGACTTCGGCGTACACGCTGGAGAAGGGGGAGGAGTCCGTTGCGGGCGCGCGCGTAAGCGCGGAGTTTTTCCGCATGCTGGGAGTAATACCGCAACAAGGCCGAGGCTTTTTCCTGGAGGAGGAGCAGCCCGGCGTCCCCCAAGTAGCCGTGCTGAGCCATGAACTCTGGCAGAACCGTTTCAGCGGAGATCCCGCGCTGGTGGGCAAGACGATTCTGATTGACGGAGTGGGCGTCTCGATAGTCGGAATCATGCCCGAAGGATTTCACTTGCCTTTGATGGGGCCGGTCAAGCTGTGGATGCCGCTCAAACTGAGCGATGACCGGCGCACTCGCTTGCTGCCGGTAATCGCCCGCATGAAACCGGGTGTTAGCTTGGCTCGCGCCACCAGTTACCTCAAGACTGTTGCCCAGCGTCTGGCCAATTCTTATCCTGCGACGAATTCCGGACGTACCGTTCAGCTCCGCACGTTGCGAGAAGAAATTGGCCAGCAAGGCGGCAGCCAGGAGGCGCTGATCGTTTTTTGGCTGGTGGGCTGCGTGCTGCTGCTGGCGTGCAGCAATGTCGCGAATCTGGTGGTGGGCCGCGCCGTGGGCCGGCAAAAGGAAATGGCGGTCCGGTTGGCCATTGGAGCCGGACGAGGCCGGTTAGTGCGCCAGCTTCTGACGGAAAATTTGATGCTCTTTCTGCTGGCTGCGGTTCTGAGCGTGCTGTTCGCCAACTGGGGCGTGCGCTGGATTGCGCAAGCCATTCCGACGGAGGTGCGAGGCTATCTGCCGAACTCGGCCGTTCTGCGCGTGGACGCGTCCACACTGCTCTACACACTCGGCATCGCATTGGTTGCGGGGCTGCTCTTCGGGATCGCTCCAGCGATTCATGCCGGACGTATCGACGTGAACCACGCCCTGAAAGAGAACACCGCGCGGTTATCGGCAGGCGACGGAAGTGCACTTTTCAAAAAATGTCTGATTGTGTTTGAAACATCGCTGGCTTTGGTGGTTCTAGTGGCGGCTGGCCTGTTGGTAAAGGGATTGGTGAGAATGCACGAAAAGGATCTGGGTTTCAACCCGAACGGTTTGGTGACGGCACGCGTCGAGCTTTCCGAATCCCACTACAGCGACCCGAAGCGAATTGAGGCCTTCAAGAAGGCCGTTTTGGAGCAGGTTCGTATGCTACCCGGTATCCGCGCGGCCGCTGTCGGGAATTTCATTCCATATGGAGGAAACGATGGTTCCGCGGTATATGCTATCGAAGGCCGCCCGGTTCCGGCTCCCGCGGACCGTCCGTTCACGCTGTTCGACACGGTTTCGCCGGATTATTTCAAGGTGATGGGAATCCCATTATTGCGCGGGCGCGCGTTTTCCGAACAGGACCGTGCTGACTCGCTCGCGGTGGGCATTGTTAACCAGGCCTTGGTGCGCCGTCAGTTTCCGGGGCAAGATCCGTTGGGACAGCGCATCCGGTGGAGCGCCAATCTGGACCGTGTAGTGACGATTGTCGGCGTCGTTAAGGACGCTGCGGGACAAGATGACACCGATCACGCTTATTCGCAAGTCTATTTCCCGATTCAACAGTATTCCATTCAGGGCATGACGTTCGTGCTGAGAACAGATTCCGCATTGCAGGATACGGCTTCCAGTGTCCGGCGCGCGGTTCGTGCGGTGGACAGTACTCAGTCCGTACTGCGGGTGGAAACGATGTTGGGATTGATGGCGGAGCGGCGCGCGCCGTACATCATTGTCGGCCAAGTGAGTTCATTCTTCGCAGCGCTTTCGTTGTTTCTAGCGGCGCTCGGAATTTATGGAATCATGACCTATTCAGTGGCGGCGCGGAAACAGGAGTTCGGGATCCGGCTGGCATTGGGAGCGGCGCGCAGAGACTTGGTCTCGCTGGTCATGAGGCAAGGCCTGAAATTGACCGTCATCGGGCTGGCCATTGGCCTTGCGGCGGCGTATGGAGTCACGCATTTGATGTCGGCGATTTTATATCAGGTGAGCCCGACGGATGCGTCGACATTTATGTTCTTCAGCCTGGTCCTGCTGCTGGTCGCGGGATTGGCCTGCTATTTGCCGGCGAGGCGCGCGTCCGGCATCCAGCCCACTCGGGCGCTTCGTTCGGAATAAACTCTATGCGAACCGTGTTTCTTCTGGTCTTGTTCGCGTTAGCGCTGCCCGCTGGTGAGCCGGATGCGCAAATATTTTTCGACAACGGCCACTACAAGCGCGCCCGCGATTTGGCCGAAGCAAATTACAGGACGCATCCAAATGACGCGCGCGCTACTTATCTGCTGGCCATGGCGAGGCACGTGTTCGCGAAGTTCGATGACGCCGTGAAATACGGGGAGACGGCCGTTCGCTTGGATCCCAAGTCCAGCCCGTATCATCGGGAGTTGGGCGAGATTTACGCCGATCAAGCCGACACCGCTTCCATCTTCAAGCAGCTCGGCCTGGCGCGCAAGTGCCGCGCTGAATTCGAAGCAGCGGTCGCGATTGCTCCGAAAGATCCGGAAAATCTTTACGACCAGATGCTGTTCTTCCTCCAAGCTCCCGGCGTTGTGGGCGGCGATAAGAAGAAGGCCATTGATATCGCAAACGAAATGGTGAAGATCAATCCGGCGCGAGGCTATCTGGCGCTGGCCCATATCGCGCACTCGGATAAAGAGGAAGGCAAGCTTGAGGATCTGTACAAAAAAGCCGTGGAAGCCGATCCGAAATATTACGAGTCACATATAGTTTTGGCTCAGTTCTACCTGGATCCGCAACACACCAACGCGGCTGCGTGCGAACAGCAATCCCGGGCGGCACTGGATCTGAATCCAGATCGCGTGGACGCTTATCGCTGGTTGGCATACGCGCTGGTGCTTGAGAAACGCTTCGACGATGCCGCCAAGGTGATCGCGCGGGCGGAAGCCGCTGTGCCGGACGATCTCGCTCCCTATGTTCACGCAGCCCGCGCGATGCTGCGCGAGGGCGTGGAGCTGCCGAAGGCAGAGACCTATCTGAAGAAATATATCAATGAGACGAAGGAGCCCGAGCCGGATTCGACTCCGATCGCTGGAGCTCACTGGTCGCTCGGATTGGTGTACGAAAAAGAAGGCCGCAAGGCGGACGCGCGATCGGAGCTGGAAACTGCGGTGCGCTTGAAACCCGATTTCGAACAAGCCAAGAAGGATTTGAAACGGCTCAAGTGATGTAGGGCAGGTTGCCAACCTGCGGCCGATTGTCAATCGGCCCTGAGAATTCCGTAATCGCGAAGTCACCTTATTTTTGTGCTGACCATCCGCGAACGCCGCTTACCGCACTATCACTCCATCGGCCAACCAATCTTCATAACCTGGCGCCTGCACGGTAGTCTCGCACCAGGCCGCAGTTTTCCAGCAGGAACTACCTCAGGCCAAGTCTTCGCAGCGATGGACCGCCTGCTCGACAACGCCCGCACAGGCCCGCTGTATCTTCGGCAGCCAGAGATCGCCAACATGGTGGTCGAATCCATTCACTATCAAGAGCGCGCTCTGGGCCACTATCAGCTGCACAGCTACGTGGTCATGGCGAACCATGTGCATCTGTTGATTACTCCGTGCGTGGAAGTTTCCAAGCTGATGCAATCGCTCAAGAGGTTCACGGCCAAGGAAGCTAATCGCATGCTCAATCGAACCGGCAATCCTTTCTGGCAAGAAGAAAGCTACGACCGGTTGGTTCGTGGCGAAACTGAATTTCGCGAATCGAACGCTATATCGAGATGAATCCGGTGAAGGCGGGATTGGCTAAAACGCCTGAGGAGTTTCCTTGGTCCAGCGGCAGGCCGATTGACAATCGGCCGCAGGCTGGCAGCCTGCCCTACATACTACACTGGAGCTTGTCACTCGAATACACCATCGGAATTGATCTTGGAACTACCAATTGCGCACTCGCGTGCGCGCCGGATGGAGGGGATCCGCGGGATTCGCCGCCGGTCACGGTCATCGAGCTTCCTCAATTGGTGAATCCGGGCGAAGTGCGGGATCAGCCGCTGCTGCCTTCGTTTCTCTTTATCCCCGGCTCGGCCGATTTTCCCGCTGGATCCATCGCGCTGCCGTGGGACGAAACTCCGCGCTACGTTGTTGGGGCGCTAGCGCAGAAGCGCGGATCGGAAGTCGCTAGCCGCCTGGTTGCGTCCGCAAAATCCTGGCTGTCGCACGCCGGCGTGGATCGCACTGCGCCAATTCTGCCTCTGAATGCGCCGCAAGGTCTGGAAAAGATCTCGCCGGTTGACGCCTCGCGGAGGTATCTGGAGCATCTGCGCGCCGCGTGGGACCAGAAAATGCCGGACGCGCCGTTCGCGAAGCAGCAGGTGCTGGTCACCGTGCCGGCCTCGTTCGACGCCGTGGCGCGCGAGCTTACTCTGCAAGCCGCGCAAGAGGCCGGCTATCAGAATCCGTTGTTGCTGGAAGAGCCGCAGGCCGCATTCTACGCCTGGATTGAGCGGCATCCCGATTGGCGGGAGCGCGTGCAGGTGGGCGATCTGATTCTAGTTGTCGACATCGGCGGGGGCACCACCGATTTCACCTTGATCGCCGTAACGGAGCAGGCCGGCGAGCTGCAGCTCGAGCGGGTCGCGGTGGGCGAACACATCTTGCTGGGTGGCGACAATGTCGACCTTGCGCTGGCCAGGAATTTGGAGCAGCAACTGGCGGCGCAGGGAACCAAACTTGATGCCATGCAGTTGCACGCGCTGTGGCAGCAGTGCCGCTTGGCTAAGGAAAAGCTGCTCGAAGAAGACAACAAAAAACGCGAGCATCCGGTGACGATTCTCGGCCGGGGCACCGGACTGGTGGGCGGCACCATCAAGACGAAACTGCTGCGCGAGGATATCGATCGCATTCTGGGCGAAGGATTTTTGCCCGTGGTTTCCAGCCAAGACATGCCGCAACGGAGGAAGATGGGCCTGGCTGAAATTGGATTGCCTTATGCGGCCGATGCAGCTATCACTCGACACCTTGCGCGATTCCTGCGCCAGCAAGCCGCGCAATCCGAGCATGGGTCGGTGCGCCGGGGATCGAGCGGATTGGCCGCGCCCACCCACGTGCTCTTCAACGGAGGCGTGTTGCGCGCTGGCTTGGTGCGGCGCCGCATTCTCGAAGTGCTGAACGGCTGGCTGGCTGAAGAGGGTCTTGCGCCAGTGGTTCCGCTGGTCGGCGAGGATCTGATGCACGCCGTGGCACGTGGGGCTGCTTATTATGGACTCGCGCGGCAAGGCCGGGGCGTGCGCATCCGCGGCGGCGTGCCGCGCACTTATTATGTTGGGATCGAAAGCGCCATGCCCGCCGTTCCTGGCGTGCCCGTCCCGTTCAAGGCGCTGGCTGTGGCACCGTTTGGCATGGAGGAGGGCAGTTCGCTGCAGTTGAAGGATCGCGAGTTTGGATTAACCGTGGGTGAGCCGGCGGAATTCCGCTTCTTTCAATCCTCGGTGCGCAAGAACGACGCGGCCGGAGCTATGCTGGATGACGTCGCCGGGGATCTGGAGGAGCTGTCGCCCATCGAAGTTTGCCTGCCGGCGTCAGGCAATGCGGGCGAATTTGTGCCGGTTACTTTAGAAACGGTGGTGACCGAAACAGGGATGTTGCAACTGTGGTCGGTTGCTAGGGATGGGCGACGCTGGAAGCTGGAGTTTAATGTGCGGGAGAAGGTGAAATAACACTTTAAGTCCCCCCCCTCCCGCTGATACTGCCGTTAGAAAATGAACTTCAGAGCTAGTTGCAGAATGCGCGGATTGTGCGCACCGCCAGGCCTGAAAAGGCTACTGTTCGCAAGGCAACTGGCAGCTCCGGCTGTGTTATCCGGCCCCCCAAAACAGGCTGTGGAGGTGGTCCCGCTGCTGTTGAGGCCGCCGAGCGGCAGCCATTGCGTATGGTTGAACACGTTAAAGGCCTCAGCGCGGAATTCAAAGTACTTCGATTCCGTGATCGCAAAATGCTTCAACAATCCCATGTCGAAGTTGGTTCGGCTGGGATTGTTCAAAATGTTGCGCTGAGCGTCGCCAAAGGTCAAGCCTTGCGGCGCGGCGAATGCCAGGGGATTGTAAAGAAGCGGGCCGACCACACCGGGCTGATTGTTTAGGGCCGCGGTACTCGCATAGGGATTTCCGATGACATTCAACATGGCGCCCGTACCGAGCGAATTGCCAACTCCCGCGCCGTAGAGACTGTCGGTCACGCTGAACGGTGTTCCGGTTTGCCAGCTGGTCAATCCCGACCACGTCCAACCGCCTAATATCGAATGCAGCAGTCCCTTTTGCGTGAAGAATGGCAGGTCATAGACGTAGCCGATGTTGAGTATTTGGCGCTGATCGAAGTCCGAGCTGGCCCGGTTTTGACTCAAATTGTACGAGTTCAGGAAGTTGCCGCTGCCGTAATCGGATTCATCGTCGAGCGAATGGCTCCAAGTATATGCGAGATCGACGCTGAGCCGTCCGACATGCCGGTGCAAAGAAACCTGAAGCGCGTTGTAGTCGGAGTTCCCACCATATACTGTGTCCCTGATGTTGTTGTAGCCGATGTACGGCCGGTAGGGAGCCGCGTTACCGCCGCACGCGACGCTGAATTGAATTCCCGCCTGGCCACTGGGAGCGACACCATTGACTAGTCCGCTAGCGCAGTTGGCAGCCGTGAGCGGCTGTCCGGGCAGAAACGGATCCTGCGCCTCCGTAATCGGATAAAGCTGATTTGCATTTATTTGCACGCCCAGGTGCGTGCCTTTATTGCCGACATAGGCCACCGTCAGAACCGTGGAGCGCATTACTTCGCGCTGAATGCTGACGTTCCACTGCTGGACGTAAGGCCAAAGGGCATGGGTGGGAATCTCATTCGGATTTAGCGGGAACGCAAGGCCTCCGCCAATATTCGTGTAGCCGCTGATGTTGAACTGTTCGGAAGTTAGCACCAAGGGAGCGCTGCCTTCCAACTGCTCGGTGTTTCCTTCGTTGCCATTGGTGTGCTCAAAGAATATGCCGTAGCCTCCGCGAATGGAGGTTTTTCCATCACCAAGCAGATCGTATGCGAAGCCGACACGGGGAGCGGGGTTGAACAAATGCCCTGCTACGCAACCTCGCGGAGTTCCGTCCTTCCCGCACTGTTGAATGCCATCGTATGGATTGCCGACACCGGGAACCAGAGCTCCCGCTTGCCCTGTAATACTTCCCGATACGTCGATCTGCGGCGCGTTCGTCAAGCTGTAAGCGGCTGGGTTGAAACTATACGCCTGGTAATACTTTTCGCGGTACGTTCCGAACAAACTTAGCCGTAAGCCGAGATTCAAGGTAAGTCGCGGCGTCACATGCCAGTCGTCCTGGAAGTAAGGTTCCAACATCTTGTACCGGTTATAGTATTTGACCTTGGAGTTGGCTTGCGTATAGGAAGCGAAGTCTCCCTGCAAAAGATCCGCGAACGCGTTGCCGGTGGTTACCGCGGAAGTATTGGAGGTGGCGAGAATGCCTTGAACATAAGGGCTGTTCTCTTCGTTCTTCTGGGCGGCCACCCAAGTGGCCCCAAAGGTGAAATTGTGCGACCCCATGATTTTGCTGATCTGGTCTTTGTAGGTGTAAGTCGGGTTCGCGTTGTTCCAGGGGAAATATCCGGTATCCAGAGAGAATCCACCGGTATCGTAACCGACACCTCCACCTACGCTGACCGCGGGAAGCAAACCGCCGAACCCATTGTTGAAAAGGCCGGTCATAGTCATGCTGGACGGCCGCTGCGCCGGCCCTACCGCATTCAGGAAGATGTGGTCGGTGGTGTAGGCGAAGGTGAACTCGTTCAACAAGGTGGGCGAGAAGTTCGCAGCCAGATTGGCAACAATGCTAACTCCGGGCCCAACGAAGTTTGTTCCTACCGTGGGGAATGAGGCTCCGTTGCCCCATAGCGGCGTGGGGGTCTCGGTGCCCCACGAATCGTGGATGAAATGGCCGAAGAACCGAACCTTGTCGCTGAAGTTGTGATCGATTCGGACTAACTCCTCGCGCCAGTTGGTCAGCTGCGCCGGGGCTGAAAAATAACGAGAGCTCAAACCGCTGCCCGAGTTCGGTTGGGGCAGCAGGGTCAGGATCGCCGCGGCATTCGGATCAATCGGGACAATGTTATTCGGGAAGTACGAGTGCGTCTTCGGGTCCACAGGACAGTCCGGGAAACCGGTCTTGTTCACAACGGAGCCCGCGGCGGGGCACACATCCGAGAAGTTGCCTTGCTGTTCCGCAACGGAAGGCAGCGGCTGATTGAAAGTTTGGCCGGGGACTAGATCTTTGCGCCATTCCTCGGAGAAAAAGAAGAACGTCTTGTCCTTGTTCTTGTTATAAACCTTCGGAATGTACACAGGGCCGCCTAGAGTGTAGCCGTAGTCGTTTTTCCTGTATTCCGGCACCGTCTGCTGGAAGAAATTCCGCGCGTTGAAATCGTTATTGCGCAGGAACTCGTAAACATCGCCATGGTAGTCTTTGCCGCCCGATTTGATGCTGGTCTCGATCGTTCCGGACCCATTGCGGCCATACTGCGCGCCGTAGTTGGAGGTGAGCACCCTGAATTCCCCGATTGCGTCCGCGCTAGGGTAAACGTTCAATGTCTGGTTACTGCCGTTGTCCATGTCGTCGCCGCCGTCCAACTCCCAGGCGTTGTTCTCGGTGCGGCCGCCATTGATGCTCATGCTGACGTTCCCATTGACCCCCACCGTGCCTTCGTCCTGGCCGGTTTGGTTACTCACGCCAGGAGACAATGTTGCCAACTGAGCGAAGTCGCGGCCATTGAGAACAATCTGGGTGATCTCTTTCCCGGTCACGACACTCGAAAGCTCGGGAGATTCCGTTTGTACCTGGACCGCAGTGCTTTGGACTGAGACTTCCGTTGCCATCTCTCCGACTTGAAGCGTGGCGTCTACCTTGGCCTTCTCGGCAACATCCAGCGTGATCGGCTCCGAAAGCTTGAACTGCTTGAAGCCTGTCTGCGATACGCCAACATTGTAGTGACCCGGTGGCAGTGCGGCTACCAGATAATCGCCATCCGAGTTGGTCTTCGTCGCGATCGACGTGCCTCTATCGACGTTGGTAACCGTCACACTAGCGCCAGGTACCACCGCACCCGATGCGTCGCGGACCGTTCCTGTGATGGAACCGCTATTTTGCGCCAGAAGAGACGCAGTCAGAATCAAAACGCAAGCCAAGGATCTTACAAGTGGACCCATGTTGCCCCTTTCCCTTTCAAGCCTAATGCGTTCATACTATTCGGTATCTGACTCTTTGTCAAGAGGATCTCGTCAGATTACGCGATCGTAATCTCGCCGTAAGCTCGTTGCCACGCCTCACTTCACATACTCAGCTTATTGGTCGCAGCGTCCCAAAAGACTCGCTTCTGCTGCCGGTATGAGATGTTCGCCATGTGGCAGGCTACGGCTGTCCCGCAACCGAAGTTGACGTTTTCAATCGGCGGCTGGCGGCTTTGCATGCAGTCGAAAAGATTTCGCATGTGTTCCAGCGTGCCTTCGTGGTCTTCCTTGAAAGATTCCACTTTGCGCTGGGGCTGCTTCCGCGCGGTGCCGATATCCGCTTCGGGATCGTTTTTGTGCTCGGCTATGAACTTGTCCTTCGTGTCCTTGGGCCAGCTCTCGAGCGGATACTCGTAATCTTCGACGGGATTGTACGGAATCAGCTTGGCGCCCTCTTCGGTGAGCTCGATGGTCCCGCGATCACCCAGGAAGCGAACGATCTCGCCGCCTTCCCAGTTCGAAACCAGATTCGCGCTCACCTGCGCCTGGAACTTGCCGTAATCGTAAAGGGTGTTATGGATGTCCGGTACATCGCGGTCGCCCTTCCATTTGTAGATGCCGCCATTCGCCACCGCGCTCAATGGATATTGCACTCCCAGAACATAATGCACGCGCGAAAGCAGATGGACGTATTCGTCGCCTGCGATACCGGTGCCGTAATCCCACCAATTGCGGAACTGGAAGAAGCGCGCGGCTTCGAACGGCCGTTTCGGAGCGTTGCCGAGGTAGCGCTCCCAATCGATGGTATCGGGCGACGCATCTGGCGGCACCGGATAGCGCCAGGCGCCAATCGCATTCGGCCGGTATATCGAACACTGCGCCATGAACACTGTTCCGATCGCGCCGGCGTCGAACCACTCTTTGGCTTTCCGTGTCGAGGTCATGCTCACGGTCTGGCTACCCACCTGCACCAACCGGCCCGTTTCTCGCGATACCGCAACCATATCGAGTGCTTGGGGAATGGTGTGCGCCATGGGCTTCTCGCAATAGACATCCTTGCCGGCGCGCATGGCCGCGATAGCTACCGGTGCGTGCCAGTGGTCCGACGTGGCTACGAGAACTGCCTGGATATCCGGCCTCGCCAGGACTTCGTGGAAGTCCCGCGTGGTTGGCGTATTCTTCTGCAGTTCCTGCGCACGGCGAAAATGGCCATCGTAAAGATCGCACACCATCGCGACCTTCGCGCCTGCCTCCAGCGCCACTCCCATCAGCTCCAGTCCACGGATGCCTGCGCCGATGATGCCGATGGTGACATTCGACCGCGATTGCGCCTCGGCTAGGCCGGCGAGAGCTCCTGTTGCCAGCGTGCTTTCCAGAAAACTTCGACGAGTCTCACTCATGGGCACCTCTCCGATCATAGATACCTCACCAGTTCATTCACGACATTTTGAACGCCGATGTACGCGTCGCCCGCGCCTTCGTATTCGACAGAGAAGACGCCCATGAAACCTGCCTTTTTCGCTGCCTGCATGGCGCGCGGAAAATCGAATGCCCGTTCTATGCCGTGTTCATCGAACTCCAGGCCTTTGGCGTGCGACACAGTGGGCGCGTACGGATAGAGCAACGGCAATCCGCGCTGCCGGGTGGCTTCATCCGGAAAATTACCCATGTCCGGTAGCGCGCCGCAATGCTCGCCCACCGCCTGAAACACTTTCACCAGATCCTCGGGATGCTCCGACCCTACGCCGCCATGGTTTTCGATAATCACGTACAGGTTCTTCGAGCCTGCATAGGCAGCCAGCTTCTTGTAGGACGAGATGGTGTTCGAAAGGTCCGCCCGATTCATTTCGCCCGGATCGCATCGAACGGACTTTGCGCCCAGTTCCTGGGCGATGTCAATCCATTTGGTGCACGCCGAAATTGCCGTCTCGCGAATTTTCGGATCGGGGTCCGAAAGCCCGCCCTTGTTGCCGAGCTCGTCGATATCCACTGGAATGTTTACTAAGTGCGAATGCGCGCGATCGAGACGGCTCTTCACCTCCCGTACATAGGATAGTTTGGTGGATTCAAAATGCGGCGCCACCATCTCTAGCTGATGCACGTGATAGCGGTCGGCAATCATGGCTGGAAAATCGCGGAGATCCCAGGATTTCGTCAGCTTGGGCAGCTTATCGTCGAGCGTAGTGGAAAAGAAATTATGGAAGCTCCAACTCGAGATTCCGATGCGATCGGAGAGCGCCGTGGGTGTCCGCGCTTTTGAGGCGGCGGCCAAAAGCGTCTGAATCAAAAATGTGCGGCGCTGCATTCGAAGTCCACTATATTACTTTTGTTCCACATTCGTTTGACCCGCGGGCAGTTGCGGATCTCGATATTTGGTGCCGCTGATGTCCCGCTCCAGCTTACCGGCGGTCTCACTCTGCAGCTGGCGCACGGTGGCGAATTCCGTCTGCGCTTCGGCTTTGCGGCCCAGTTGCGTGAGGACCTGGGCGCGCAGGTAGTGGACGCTCGGGCTTTTCGGATCTATGGCGCCGGCCGAATCCAGCGCTTTGAGAGCCGCGGTGTAATGCTTCTCAGCCTTATCGATTTTGGCGAGACCGTACCAGGATGTCCCGATTTGTGAATTACGCTGCAAGGCTTGTTCGAAATAGCGCCGGGCCTCGGTATTCTGTTCGGAAGCCAGGCACATAGTTCCGAGTTCGTCGTAGTTGTAAGACACGTCAGGTTCCACGGCGATGTCTTTGAGAAATTCTTCCTTGGCCTTATCGATGTCGCGCTTGCGTTTGTAAATGATGCCGATGTTGTAGTGGACCATCGGCAATTTCGGATCGGCCTGGGCAGCTTGTTCCAGTTCCGCGAGCGCCTTGTCATCGTCGCCGCGATTCAAGTAAGCTTTGCCCATCAACAGATGCAGCGCGGGCGAATTTTGGCCGACGTCGAGAAGCCTCGCCAGAGCGCGCTCTTCGAGATCATGCCGGTCGGCGTTACCGGCCGAGACTGCCAGCACGTAGAGGTAGCTCAAATCGCTGTTCGATGTCGGCCACAAAGGTTCCAATGTCCCCGTGGCCTCGGAGTAGCGTTCGTCGAACGTATAGCACAGTCCCAGCAGATGCCGGGCTTGCTCGGAATCCGGCTGGTCGCGGAGCACGGATTCGAAAGGCGAGATGGCTTTGTGATACTCGCCTGCGCGGTAATAGACTAAGCCGATATCTAGGCGGATGCCGGGAATCTGTGGTGCCAGCTTTTCAGCAACGTGGAGTTCATCGAGCGCGCGCTTCCATTTTTGCTGGCGCATGTAGATGACGCCCAGGTTGGCGTGCGCGCCGACATCGGCGGGCGCCATGGCCACAATTTTCAGAAATTGCTTCTCGGCTTCTGCCCACTGGTTGCGGTGCATGGCGGCTTCGCCGGCCTCGAAAGCTTGACGGCGCTGCGCCTCGGGATCGGCAGTCTGCGCGGTCAGAGCCGCGATGGTGAAGATCGCCGCCACCGTTATTCGAGTTCTAAGCGCGAAGTTCAACTTACGATGTTAGCGCCGCTGGCAGACTACTTGATAGAATCCTCCCTATGAAGATAATTGCTCGAACCGCGATCGCGGTTTTTCTCCTATTCGCCGTCGGACCTTCCC
>JBEKJJ010000068.1:0-48213 GCA_050011295.1 Bryobacteraceae bacterium | reverse complement strand
CGCCGAAGCATCCCATTGGGCGGGGGCATTCGTTCCGAGTTCCCCGACCACCTCGACAACCCATGTGGAGAAGGCACTGAAAATGGGTTTGAGCGCGGCGTCGGTGGCGGCATCGATGCTCGGCGCATGTCCCTGTGTGATGTCTGCTTGAATCGCCGCACCGTCCACAACCGTTCCGGCGAACACCGAGAGGCTCTGGTCCGACGTCGCGGGAAGCGGATAACGCGTGCGCAATTGAGACTTCGCGCTCGCCGCCAGCGCGGAAGGGCTGACCATCTGATCGATCAGATCTTCGAAGACTTGGCCGAGTTCCACGCGCACGGAAAAATCCGGCGTCGTGGGCTCCCCCATGGCGGCAGGCTCCAGCGGCTTGTTCGCAACATCGAAAATTGTTGTGCGGGCGCCGACATCTACGTATGCCGGCGAACCGCCGTCCGCACCCAGAAACTCGCCCATCTGGAGCTGGCGCGCAAGAATCCACCCAGGGTCGCGCATCTGCGCCGACAATCCGGAGTCGAGTGAAGTTTCGAGCGGATTTGGGATCAGGCGGTTCCAATACGTTATTGAGACCATATATATTCAACTTCCGATATATTCAACTCCCTGAAACCGCTACCCACTGAATCGGGGCGATCACGAATCTCCACAGGTTCGTCGACAATGCGTCTCCGGCCGAATTCACCGATAGACAAGTCGCGGGCAGAAGCAGCGAGAAAGGCGAAAGAAGATCCGGCGTCAGCAGACGAATCTGCGCCAATTCGAAGGTCTCACGCACGACGTCCGCGAGGACCGCGGTCGACCATGCCGGCGCGTCCGCGGGAGGGACCGCCAGAAGAATTGCCTGCGGCGCTTCCGAGCGCGGTGCAGGATAGTGAAATGCGATGCCGGTCTGCTGCACCGGTGACGGGATCAGCTCGCTCCATTCTTCGATCAAAAGGCCGGCCCACTCTTGGGAAGGCGCTGTCTTCCATGGACGGTTCAGCGCGATGGATACAGTACCTGACGAGGGGCCGCCGTCCTTAGAGAACGGTAGGGCACACCACGGAGCGGAGGACGAATAAGGAAGCTGCACTACGTCCCAGGTCACGGCCGGCGCTCCCAACGCAGTCGCGAAAAGCCGCATTCGCCGCCACCGCTCCAGCCCTGGTCTGACACGCGCTGCTTTGTGCACCCACTTGTCGACATCCGCGGCGTTCAACCCTGCAGGTCCGGTCATCGCGGGAGTCACCTCCGAAGGAACCTGGAATTGGCCGAGCATCGGGAAGCGGCGGCCGAACAGGCACCGGATGATTTCGGCGGGATCGGTGGTCGCCGCAGCTTCATGGATCCGCGCCTGCCGCTGCGCTTCCACGCGCTGGGCAACCGCGGCGAGTTGATCTGGCGTGGCGTCGTCCGCCTGGTATGCTCCGCCGAACCCAAATAAAGCAGCCTGCCGGAGTTGCGACAGTTGCGTCGACGGAGTGGTGAGATCGAAAGCCGAAAGCGTGTTCAGCGCGCTCTGCGCTCTTGCGGCGACGTCGGGATCGGCTGCATCGGAGACGCCACCGCTGGTTCCGGCAAAATCGCTCGCTAGCAGCGGGCGCGCGAGCGAGAGCAGCCGGTCGGCCTGCTGCGCCAGTTCGAGCAAAGCCGGAAAGGTGATTGCACCCGCGCCGAGACTGGAGTCCGCGGCATAATTCACGGTACTCTCGGGATCTCCCGCCGCGGCGCGGATGCGCAGATCGATTTCGGAGTTGCCATCCAGTGCGGCAACGGAAAGAGCCACGACATCCACTGGCCGAAGGCCGAGTTGAGCGAGGCTGACCACCTGAACGCCGGACTTCGTGGTAACGCGGCACTTCGTTTGCTGCGGATCTCCCAATAGCTGGCCGAGCCACCCATCGATGTAGCGGCAGGCGGAGGCGCGCGGTGTTGGCGGCGCAGTCCAACCCGGCGCCGCTGTGTCGTCCAGTACCACGGCCACGCGGTGCGAGACTGAAGTACCCGCGACTGGTCCCTTCGCCACCGCGGGCTCAGGAGGCCGCGCGCCCTGGCCCAGCGCATCCAAACCCGCAGCCGCGCCCATGGGATTGCCGCTCACCAACTGATACACGCTTTCCGCGGTCAGCAGGTCGGCCGCGGAGTCCAGCAGTTGAGCGACGTCCGAGAGGACTGCCGATGGAAAGTGCGGCGAGGTGGGATTAGCGCGCCACGCCAGGACAGCCGCCAAGCCATCCACAATAGAACTGGACGGCATCGGATAGCTGATGCGCAGCGGTTCGAGAAACGTCGATGCCAGCGTCGCATCGGCGCGCAGGCGCGTCTCCAGCTCCGTACCGAGAATCTCCGAAAGCGATTCGCCGTCGCGAACGCGCGCCAGTATTTCGAGCCCGGCGCGCACACGCGCGGAAGAGAGGTCGAGCGCATAGAAGAGCGTTCCCGGCGCTCCTCTCGCCAGGAATCCATTGCGCAGGATCGCCGCGGTCTGGGCGTGATTCGGAGAGGGCGCGTGGATGAATCCGCCGGTACCGGGATCGAAGGGCGCCGCCGCGGGCTTGATGTTCTGAACCCAGCCGTAAGCGCCGAAGTGAGTGCCCTGGGCGCCCGTCCCGCCGCGCAGTTGTTTGAGGCGCGCGGTCGCGAGCGAAGTGATCCAGGCATCGAAGCGATGCGAACAGGCGTCCAGCGTCTCGGTGAACAGGCGCTCCAAATCGGCGATCGGCAATCCGGCAAGCACACCAAGCGCCGCGGTCACGTCCGCCATGTGCGGTACGGGCGGAGGGGGAGCCGGTGGCACCCCGGTTGTGGCGATCACGCCGCCAGTTGTTTCAATGCCAGTCGTATCAATGCCAGTCTTGGCGACAGTCATTTCCGGCGTCACTGCCGCACGTATTTCGATAGACGCCAGCCCGAGCACCTCCACTTCCCGCACGTTCGGCTGCGCAATCCGAGCCTTCTCCACCAGCACGGCGTGGCGCAACAGTTGGTACAGCAATGTACGCTCGTACGCTGGGGGAAGGGAGTCCGACGCGAGGTCCGCGCCGCCTGAGGCAAGCTGACCGGCGATCCATTGGATGTAGTTCGCGGAATCCGGAAGCGGCGACTGACGATCCGGCAAGCTGGAAACCAGAACTCCCGAGAACGCCTCCGTCTGCCCGAACGACGCCGCCGCGATCCGTGGCGTGCCAGAAACCGCGAGACCCGCGCCGCGCAGTACTGAGTTGGCCGATCCCGCCTGAAGGGCTTGCCCGGTTACCACGGACGCAGGGTTTATTCCGGGCAGCTTCCCAATCATTACCTGGAAATCCGATCCGATCAGCACCTGAACTAGAAATGACATGGAACTGGCGTTCAGGCGCAGCACGTTAACCAGGTCGCCATCGGGGTCCGCGGAATTCGGATCGACGCGCGCCGCCTGGGCGCTTGCTGTCAGCAGATTCGGCTGCAGCGACGCGAGCGCGGTCGCGAGTGGTCCCGGCGCAGCCGCAGCCAACCGCGAGAGCGATGTCGCCGGCAAAAGTGCATAGGGAACCGCGCCGACGCGGAAGGCGGGCAACGGACCACCTGGACGTACGTAGCTCCTTGTGTAGTCGTATGCGGCAGCCACGGCGTTCGCGTTCCAGGGCGGAGAGAGCGACGCGTCCGTCGGCGCCATCATCTGTTCCAAGTGATAACCCAGCGTCGCAGGCCAGAGTGCGGTGAGCATCGCCTGAGCCGCGGCATCGCTCTGAAGATCGGTATGCTCGATGTGAGCCATGGTTTGAGGCGCTACTCCGAGTGCGCCGGCGGCGGTGAGACCATCGCCGGACGTTGGCGTCCCGCGCTCCACCGCAAAGCTGTCCGCACCGCCCGGATCGGCTGGTGGATATCCGGAAGGTGCGCCCGGCTGGTTCGAAGTCGGCGTCCCGGGCGGGATGAAGGCCAGCCCACGCGTGTAGTGGTGGCCATCGAGCAGCGATTGGATCTGCTGTCCTGCCTCGGCGACGGTGAAGCTTCCCTTCGTTCCCACCACCAGAAGCAGATCGAAACCTTGCGCCCAATCCACCGCCATGAGAGGCATCTCCAGGCCCATGCCTACCGATTTCGCAGCGGCGAATTGAACGGTCCACAGGAGGTCAGCGTCCATTTGGATCGAGCTGCCTGGAAGCGTCACACGCGCGGTCGCATCGATTGCGGGAGCCATCGTCAAAGTCACGGGCTCGGCGACTGCTGACCCCACGGCCGAGACTACCAGTACGCCGCCTCGATATGCGAAGGCGGTGAAGTTGTCCGGCAAAATCGCGGTAGCAGGCCGCGTCCAACTGGCGGCCCGCGCAGGAGGGCGCACCGTCGTATTCGTTTGGCTGACGATCCAGGCCGCGCGTGGCGTCGGGAAGAGGGCGAGAAGCGCCGTCCAGGAGGCGAGCGTGTCGCCCGCGGTCCAGTAGGCCCGGCCCGCATTCCACTCGTCGTCGGTCAACTCAGGCTCGTGCGTCTGAGCCAGGAGTTCGTCCGGGTAAACACGAATCTGTAAGGTGCCCACAGGGGCAGCGGGGGGAGCTGCGACAGCGGCCGCTGTCACGGGCGCGGGTCCCACAAAGGCGGCCGCGGCTGTCGCTATCTTGGCGACTCCCGCAATGCCCACCGCCGGGGCGCTTTGCACGAAGCGCGTTTCGATTCTCACGGGAAATAGCGCGATCGGGAGATCGCCGCCCAGATTCACTGCCGTATCGGCGCCTGCTGCGAGCGATGCCGCCAGCGCGGCATTCAATGCGCTCCGCGCCGCGCGAAGAGCCTGCTGAGCATTGGCGAAACCTGTCTGGTTGGATGTGCCGGGTGCGGCGACGTTCTGGTACAGCGCCTGTGTGACCGCATTTTCCGCCGTCTGGACAGCGGCGCGCAGTGCCGTGAAGTCGGCCATGTTCTATATGCCTCCCTGCGCGGTCGCGGTTATGAGATCGGACGCATAGATTGCCAGGCGCACTGGATGCTGTAGCAGAGCTGCAGCAACCGCGGCGGAACTGCCTGCGGGGATGGCGCCGCCGAATCGCGGCTCGGACGGATGTTCCTGGATCACGAAGTAGTAGCCTGGCGTGGTTGCCGTGCCCAGCACCTGCGCCGCAGTGAGAGGGAATCCGAAGAACGCGACATCCGGGTCCACGCGGCCGGAGAAGATCGGTAACGTCTCCGTGGTTCCGAGCGTCCGCTGGGGACCTGGCTCGGTAGCCGGCACGGCCAAGACTTGCATGTTGGGATAGCGCTCGACCAGCGGGCCGCGAATCAGCAACACCAAGGGATCGCCCCCGAAACCGCCGGGCGCTGCGTTGTTTCCCAGTTCGCCCCAGCCGGTGATGGGCGCAATGTCGTCGATCCCATCGGTCCAGAAGCTCTGAAAAAACGTTGCCGAAGGACTGGTTGGATATTCGTCGAAGATCAGCCGCGCTCCCATCTCATGATTGAGCCCAGCCATAAACGCTTCCAGGAAACGCTTGCTCACCTCCAGCAGAGCCACGGTTTTTTGCGGAACCTGCGTCAGTCCCGGCAGCAGCCAATCGCGAGATTGCGCGATCAGCCAGGGGCTCGCCGCCTGCGGGAACGACGGAGCCACCACGAATGGTGCAGCGCCGCTCCGGCCGTCGGTGCGAACGGTGCGCGAGTGTGCTTCCGCATCGATGGCCGCCGCCGGATCGATCTCGGCCGCCGCTGATTTCTGGAATGCGGTCAGGTTGAGGGCCGTCAGCACCACGCCCGGTTGGGCCGGCGCGCTCAGTTGCTCAAACAAGGTTGCTGCCGAGGCCGCGAGTCCAGTAGTGTCCGTGGAGGCGCGCAGCGTGGCAACCGGATCGCCGGTTCCGAACAGCCCTGCCGTGGCCCCCAGCCGGCCCGTGATGATCGCGGTGGATCCGACGGCCACCTTTGCTTCAGTGGCCACCACGCCTACTGCGCGAATCCCACCCGGAGGCGCTGGAGTCACGGGCGGGGCCTGAACGGCAGCGCTGCCCATCCAGTTTCCATTGCTCATTTTGGAGAGAAGCGCCGGTCCGCTGGCCCGCTTTTGCCGCAGCGTTACAGGGCCAAGTGGCCGCGTCAACCGCCGCAGTCCTGCGGAAAGCGCGCCACGCGCCAGCGTGCTTCCCTGAACCGATTGCGCCACAGTCACGCCTCCTACAGCAACTCGTGCCGCGATCGGACTCACGAAAGAAAGGAACGCATCCGGAGAACTTGTGGGCGCGTGACGCGTCCATGCACTGCGCGCGAGTTCTCGGGAAAGCTCCAACTGCCTGAGGCTTTGATTCGCTTCCCGCAGTCCGGCTGCTTGCCCCCAGGCCCCAGCTAGGAGAGCATCGGCGTGATCGCGCACCACCTGGGCCCCCAGCCCCGCGGCGGCGCGCGTCCTCGGGTCGTGGTTCAAATCGGCATACCAGGCGGGCGGGGTGGCGGGTGGTGCCGCGCCGGAATAGGCGCTTCCATACAGCGGCGGACGCACCGAATTGGGGTTGGCCGCGAGAACGACCGCGTAGCGAGCTGTCACCTTCGCCTGATCCGCGGCGGGTAGATCCTTCGTCGGATTGGCGGCGGTGGTCAGCGCGGATCCCATCCCAATGGGCGCGCTACCGCCGGAAACATCGCTGACATCCATATCGCGCAAGACCACGGAGTCCGGAATCGGATTGGCAGTAAGCTGCTGGACAAGAATGCTGAAATCTCCGGGATCGCCCGTGGAGAACGCCCACTGGTAGTAGACGGGCAGCGTTACCGGACCGGTGGTCCATGCCGCCGTCGTAATCGGAGTGCTCGGATCAGGAGTGAGCAATCCCGCCAACCGGCCGATCTCCAAAGCAGGAACAAGGAAAGCGGTATAGCTGGTGTTCGGCGCGAGCGCCCTCGGCGAGAGAATGCGGGAGCGCAGCATTTGCGGGCTGGTTGCCATGAGCGATGCCGCTAGTGATCCGGTCAGCGACGTCTCGCCGATGGCTTCGGCATGCGCCCATGCGTACGAACCGGTGAGGTTGGGGAGTGCCGCGGCGGCGTTGATAGTCACCGTGTCGAGTGGACGATCGGGAGTGCCGGGCACAACCGGCGAGAACTCACCCTCGGCGGCGACGATCAGGCAGAGCCACGGTGCAAGCTGGTCGCCCGCAGGCGCGGCGGGCGTGAATCTCCACGGAAGGTCCGGTTGATCGAATTCGATCAACGCCAGATATTCCGGCTCTGCATCCGTGGCCCCGGCGAGCGGCCACACACGGCATATGGCGGATGCATCAAACGAAATAATATCCCCGGGACCGTGCAGCGCCATCGTGGGCGAGGTAACCGGATGGCCGCCCACCTGCAGCGCCACCGAGACTGGCGTCTGCGCCGCCGCGCCCCCACCGATGAAGCGCGCCGCACCGCGCCGCAGCCACGGCACAAACGCAAACGAGCCGAGGCCCGAAGGAAGTGTAGGAGGTGTACTCATACGGCCTCCCATTGAGGCACGGCCTGCACGGACCCCGGTGCCGACGCGTGCTGCTCGGTGAAATCCGCCAGCGCAAGTCCTGCTGCGTAGCGCGTGGAGGCCACGGCCTTCGCCTGTGCCGCGAGATTCGCGGTGGAGACGATGGAAAACACTCTGCCGGACAATGCAGCCTTCGGGGCTGCTCCCGGCGCCGGCGCGAAAGCGCCCAGCCCGGAACTTCGCCACGGCGCCCGCGCGGACGGGCCTGTGGCAGCACTTGCGATCTGCATGGCGAGCGTCGCCTGGAACGGAACGCGGGGTTGCGGCGTGCGCGTGGAATCGATAATGATCAGGTCGTATGTCAGCGCAGCCTGCACGCTGTTTCCCGCCGTCGCGCCCACATCAATCACGATTCCGGAGGGAAGGGCGACAAAGGATTCCGCTGAAAGTTTTTCGTCGTCGCTCATCTCGGTAAACTGCGAGGGAGCGAACTCGTTCGTCACCAGCGTCCAGTTCGATGCGTCCACACCGGTACCATTCACCGAGGGGGCGGCGATATCGAACCGCACGGGCGATGGAAGCGTGCTTTCCGCGAAACGCTCAATCGGCTGATTCAAAGGCACCGCCTTCTGGTCCAGCACCAAATCTTCGGCGGGATCCAGGAGAATCACGCTGCCGCCGGGATTCTGTGCACCAGGAATCGATGCAAATGTCACCGGGGGATGCACGCCGGCCGGCAGCGCCCCGTGCCAACTCGATGCATCAGCGAGCGCAGGCTGCAGCGCCGCCGTCCACGGGTCCACCGCCGGCAGCGTGGCGGGCGCAGCGGATCCCCAGGTGCGGTCGAACGAGATCCCGATGCTGAAGAACAGCAGGCTGATGGAGGCCGAGCCTTTCGCGTGCCACGGTGCCGGTCCCGCCAGAGTTCCGCTAACGTGAACCGATGCAAAGTTTTGTCCGTCCGCCGAGATAGAAGCGGACGCGTCAAAATCGATGCTGAAGGAGAACGGGTTTTTGGTAAACAGCGCATCAAACGCAAAGTGCCCGGCGATGCCGCAGTCGCAGATGCTCGCCTTCAGATCCACCGTCGCCCCAATCTGGAAGGTGTTCGTGGTGATTGCCAGATAAGCTGCCAGATGAAGGTGCAGCGGTCCGTCGCTGATGTCAAGCCCGACGCGTGAAAGCGTTGGGAATCCCGCGGGGGGCTGGAAGTGAGGATTGAACCCGCCGACGGCGAGCGCAAAATTCTTCGGTTCCACCCACGCGCTGCGCACCGAGAGGTCGCCAGTGAGCGGATAGCTCTCGATGCGCGACCCGGTGAGGCTCGCGTCGAAGAAGAAGCGGCTGGTGCCGAAATCGATTCCACCCGCGAAGTTCACTTTGAGGAGCACCAGCGGTTTTTGCGGTGGGAACTGCGCGGTGACGTTCCCGATCAGGGCGATGCGAATCGGATCCGGCAGCTCGATCACCACTCCCACCTCGGCCGTGATCAGGACCGGCGTGCCCCACACGATCTTCGCAGTTGGCCCGAACACGTAGCGGCCCTCGGCCGCTGGGAAAAGCGCGTCTAGTTCACTCAGGATTGCCGCGGCACTGGCGATGGGCGCGCTCGGAAACAGAATGTCTTTCGCGGTTCCCTTCCAGACTGCGGTTTCAAGCGCGTCCAGCGCCATGCTGCGGTTGATTCCCGCGAGGCCGCCCACGCCCGCGAGCGAGAAGTCCAAGCCCAGTTCAATCGGCACTGGAAACGTGGTCGCGATAAGAAGCAGGAAGGAAACCTGAGGCGCGGTCTCCACCAGTCCGAATGCGGAAACTCCGACGCCTTCAATGGAAAGATTCGCCGCTCCGCTGTATTCGGACTGCGCCGGATCGAACGACAGGAAGCCGCCGCCTGTCACCACGCCCGCGTCGATCGCGATTCCCAATCCCGAGGGCGGCTTGAACTCCAGCGCCGCGTTGAGAACGCCGAGATTTGCTCCCTGAGCGGGAAATGTAAGATTCACGAGTAGCCCCATGCGGTCAACCACCACATGTACGGGGCCGAGCGCGAGCCCGGCGGTAGCCGAGCACTCCCCGGAGATGCCCGAGTCGTCGGCGTGCAGCCCGACGTGAATGCTGTCCACGGACACAACGCCGCCCACCGAGATCTGGACGGGAAGTGTAACGTCCAGGCCTCCCGCGCCGCGCACTTTGAAGCCCTGGGTATTCGACCAGGCCAGCCCGAGATCGAACTCGGCGCGCACCCCGTTCGCGGGCAGGATGCTTTGCAGGAAGCCATCGCCATCGCCCGCGACGATCACAATCGCGGTTTTGGAAACGTCTGCTGAAAGAGCCAAGGTTTGCGTCGCCTCGGAGAGCGTGGTCTCGACCGACAGTTTTGCGCCGCCCACTTCGAGCCGTGTACCGTTCTGTGAGCCGAGCAGGAACGCCGGTGGGGGATCGGGCGCTGCCGTGGGTGTTGCCGGGGATGCCGCCGGGGGTGCTGCCGTTGGTGCTGCCGGGGGTGCGGCCAGTGTTGCAGTGAAACTGCCGTCAACCTCTAGCGTCGACGCGCTGGCCAGCAGCGTCACCCCGTGGCGGCCGTAAGCCACCGCGTTCACTTCCGCCGTGACGTCCAGTTCCAGCGTGAACCGCCCGAGTGTCTTCTGGAACTGAAGCGAGCCGAATGGAGTCGCCACCAGCCCGAGATCTCCTTGATCCGCGGACGAGAACGCGAACATGACACCGGCTTCCGCGGCCACGCCGGCCAGTTGATCGGCAACATAAATAATCAGCGCGTGATCCACCAGTGGTGCGGCTCCGCCAAACAGAGCTTCGTCGCCCGGTTTGAAACCGTAACGGCACGGAACTCCGAACTCTCGCAACACGCCTAACACTCTAGGAAAAAGCTTGTCGGCCACAGCATTGGCATCGGCCACCGTTTCGAGGTCATTGAAGTATGCCGTCCGCAACGTGCCTACCGGGTCGCGAAATAAGTTCGGCAGGCGCTCGAGGTGCACGCGGTCTAGGGCAAACGGCACGCGCTCGCCGGGGGCGCCAGTGAATTGGTCCGTCTGGAGCACTTGCGTGTCCGAGGGGTCGACGAGCGTCAACAACGCGGCAAACTGGCGCGCTACCGGGTGCCAGCGCATCAAGTAGATCGCAAACAGCAAATCGATTACGTCACTGCCGAAATCCTCGATCAATGCTGAGGGGCCGCCAGGATCGCTGAGGGTGCGGATCGCGACAAACGCCTTGTCCGCCGCCTCTAGCACGGCTGCGATTCCCGCAAAAGAAGGCGCTGGCTGCGTGGCAAGCTGGTCGAGTTGCTGGTAAAGATCGAGAATGCTGCTAATGGCCGTTAACAACTGGTCGCCGCCGGCTGTCCCGCTGGCAGCGCCGATTTCCGCCACCAGCGGATCCAGAAGCAGAGGATTGTCGATCACCATTGCCAGCGGCTGAAACAGCTTGGCCGCCTCGTCCGCCAGCGCTGTGAGTAAGGGAGTGCCCATCAACTATCCTTCTTTGGACGCCATGATATCGGGGTATACGGTGCTTTCCAGGGGATCCAGGCCAAACGTATAAGTCGTCCACAAGTCGACACCGTTTAGACCCGGACCTGCGAAACGCAGAGTATGATTAACCCACTTCAGGCTGTCATTCGGATCCCAGTGAAACGTCACCTCGGAAATGTTGTTCACCCCGACGATATCCTGCGCGTTCGGTCCACCGGTATTGTAGCTGCGATAGAAATTGGTCGCCTGATTGTAATACTGTGCCGCCTGCTGGCGTTGAGCGGGAGTTGCCCCGGGGCCCACCGGCGGAATCGCAGGAGGATTCGGAAGCTGAATTCCTTGCAGGATCGACGCGATATAGTCCAGCCGGAATCGATAATCAGGAACCACCGACAGCTTGAACATTGTCGCGTCGGCGAAAGTCTTGTCGCCCCAAAGACCGAAAACGCCCATCCCCAATATGAAGCTTCCCCGGTCCGTAACCTGCAGCCAGCTTCCTCGATTCAACGCGTATTGCGCACCAGTCACCGAATCATAGCCGACATAGCCTTCCGGTTCCTCGGGCGATGTTCCAATGCCCGGGATACTCCAACGATAGCCTTCACGATGCATGTCCCGTGTCTTGCCGTTCTCGTTCTTGAAAGGGCTCGAGATGAGCTGACCAATAACAGCCACCGCCGGTTGAGGCTTGGCCCCATCATCGATTCGCTTTGTCGCGTTGTACTTGAGCCGCGTGGCGAAAGCATTGTGCACGTCTCCCGATAACAGAATCACCGAACCATGGTGCCTGCCTTGGGTGTCCAACGGTAGCTTGTCGGTCAGGCGCGCCACCAGCCGGTCGAACGCGAGCGATGGAACTTCCCAGCTCTCGTAAATGTCTGGATGCGGATCTCCCGACACTATGCTCGATCCGTGAGTGGCGATGAAATAGTGCCGGGTGGCGGCGCGCAAGGCCTCTGTTTCCGGCGCATTGGTTGTCACTACCACCAGAAGAATTTGATTCGCGGTAACGTTGGGAGCACTGGAGATCTGAGCCGCGAGCTGATCGAGCGGCAGCAGCGTGGGAGAAGTATTGTTGCCGTCGGGATACGAACGCCACGTGCGGGTATCCGTCACGATTACCACATATCCTGGAGTATTGATCGTGTAGTTGTAAGTAAGCGACAAGGGGTCGTGAAACACTCCCTTGTCTGTGTGGTTCTGCTGCACCTTCCAATCGTGAATGCCGAGGTAGCTTTGGATCTGGTCGCTGTTATTGTCGTAGGTCGAGGCGCTTCCCCCGTTCAGCAGGTTCAGCAGTTTGGTTCCAGCGAGCGACGCATTCGATTTGTCGAATTGTTCGGGCGCGTTGCCCCAGTGCTGGCAGAGCGCGTACGCGGTGAGTCCGTTTTGGATGACCCGCTTTCCCAAGTCGCTGCTGTAGACGTTCTTGCAAAACCCCAGCGTCATGTTCCAGTCGTCAGTGATCTCATGATCGTCGCAGATCATGTATGTGGGAATGTTGGCCAGCACCCGGCGGACAGCGGCAACTGTGCTGTAGAACGTAGTCACGTCCGCTGCATCGCTGGTCACAGTATGGGTTCGGTTGGTCATGTCTATCAAAAGCGGATACGTCAGGCTCATGCCCGCGTTCTGTACGAGCGTGAGAAGATCGGCTGCTGTAGGCAGTGCCAAGCTGCCGGTGGAATCCTTCGGCCACAAAACGTCCGACCAGACGAAAAGGTACATGGCCAGATATTCGCTCAGCGACATCACATGGCAGCGCAAATCGACGGAAGTGAACCCAGCGCCCGCGAGCGGTCCCGTGCGGAAGTACGGTGGCAAGGATTTCGCGGTTTTGTTGACGCCCGATATCGTTTCGTTCCATCCAAGCAAGGTTTCGCCGGCATCCGTGAGCAGAATCAACAGAAGTTCGGCGACGTCGTCGGCATAGATCTGGTCACCCGTCATCAGTAGTTGATGGGGACGATCCGGAGCATTGGTGGCCGTCTGTTGAATCAGTGGGTCCAGCAGTTGTAGCGCATCGCCGCCATCGGCGTGCGGTTTTCTGCAGGAGCCGTTAAACAGCCGCACCTTGTTGAGGTCTGAGGGTGGCAAAACAAACGTCGGGAGTTTGTAGGGCGCATAGGAAAGGGCAGCGGAGTTAGTAGCACTCGCCAGGTTGACTGTCCCTTTTGAAGCGGCGAAAGTAATGTCGTATTGGTAAACAAACCCTTCCGTAAGGTCCGCGTCCGGTGTGGCAGTGACTGCCGCAATATGCAGGTTTTGACCGACTGCGATGGTGGGAAGGGAGCCATTTCCCAGAGCTTTGCCATTCGTATCCTGGAGCAAGACGGTGACGTTCGCGCTATTTTGTAGGGCAACCCAGACTGTGACACTCTTCGCCGTCACCTTCCGCAGAACCGGACCGGCCAGAACTAACGGCAGCGTGCTGAGACGGTTGCTGAGTTCCCATTGCATTCTGAGATGTTACCGCAACGGATAGTACAATCAGAGTCGGAACCGAAAACAATGGAAGCTTCGCCGGCAGCAAAGCTCGTCCCAAGCACGGCCGAGTTGAGTACGACGCACCGCGACCTGCGGTTTCATCCGGCGACAACGGAACACCCCAAGACTCTCGCGAGCGAACAGATCGCTGCTTTCAATCGCGACGGCTATCTGGCGCCCTTTCGGATCTTCAGCGAAGCGGAAATCGCGGACATCCGCCGATACTTCGATGGCTTGCTGGCCCGGACTCTGGCGGCTGGCGGCGACAGCTATTCCATTACCACGGCGCATCTGCGCTATGGCCGCGTTTACGATCTGTTGACGAATCCTCGCATCGTATCTCTGGTTAAAGACTTGCTCGGCGAGAACTTGATCGGCTGGGGTTCCCATTTCTTTTGTAAGTTGCCAGGCGACGGAAAGCGGGTCTCCTGGCATCAGGATTCCAGCTATTGGCCGCTCTCGCACTCGAAGACAGTAACCGCGTGGCTTGCGATCGATGATGCCGATGTCGAAAACGCCTGCATGCGATTCATTCCTGGTTCGCACCTTTTAGGGCACCTCACATATACGCTTAGCGAAAACGATGAAACCAACGTTTTGAATCAAACGGTGACCGGAGCCGAGGAGCTCGGCCAGCCCATCGATGACGAACTCAAGGCCGGAGAGATTTCGATTCATAGCGACCTCCTGTTGCATGGTTCCCAACCAAATCAGTCCAAGCGGCGGCGCTGCGGTCTGACACTGCGGTATTGCCCATCGAGCGTACGAGCGGAGCTGGGATGGAACGCAAAAGGCGTGGTCGTCAGCGGAAAGGACGAGTCCGGTCACTGGGCGAATCCGCGCCGTCCCGAGAGCGACTGATCGCTTCGTAGCCCCAGCCTTCATTCGCTCCGCCTGGTGCCCCCGTTGGGCGTCGGTGACATGGGAAAATTGGAGACTGTGAAATGAAATCCAGACTTGCGCTGGTATTGATCCTCACCGCGGTTAGTCTTTCAGCTCAGGATTACGACATCCTCATCCGTAACGGCAAGATCGTGGACGGCACCGGTGATCCATCCTTCCACGGGGATCTCGCGATCAGGGGCGGCAAGATTGTCGCGATGGGCAAACTGCCGCACAAGACCGCGACACGCACCATTGACGCCACGGGTCTGGTAATCGCTCCCGGCTTCGTCGACATGCATAACCATTCCGACGATTCCGTTCTGGTGGACGGCGACGCGATGAGCATGATAACCCAGGGCGTCACGTCGATGATCCTCGGCGAAGGGAACTCCCAAGCACCCACCAAACGGTTCCCCAGGCTCCGGGATTATTGGGCTGCTTTGGCCAAAGGAGGCGTGTCTACGAACATCGGTTCTTACATCGCGTCGGGATCGGTTTTCGAGAATGCACATGGCATGAAATCGGGTCCGGCAACGCCGCCCGAAATGGAAGATATGCGCCGCATGATCCGCGAAGGAATGGAGGACGGTGCCCTGGGTGTTTCATCGTGCCTGATGTGCCTGCCGGGGTTCTGGACTTCGACAGACGAATTGGTGGAAATGGCGAAAGCGGCCGGAGAGTACGGCGGAATCTACTCGTCGCATACACGCGATGAAGGCCCTACAGTTTTCAAAGCCATCTCAGAGGCCATCGAAATCGGGCGGCGAGCAAACGTGCCCGTGGATCTGCTTCACCTTAAGATCGCCTACGAAGGGTTGTGGGGGCAGATGCCGGAACTCATTGGGGTAATCCAGAATGCGCGGAATCAAGGCGTGGACGTTCAAGCCCATATTTATCCCTATACCGCCGGCCAGAATAATCTGCGAAGCATTATTCCAACGTGGGCGCAGGAGGGCGGCACTGAAGAGATGTTTAAACGGCTGCAGGATATGTCGCTTCGGGACCGCCTGGTCCGCGATATAGAGAATGGCATCGACGGCTGGTATGACCACTATACGGCTGTCGGCAAAGACTGGAGCCGGATGCAGCCTGTCAGCTTCTCCAACGCGGCTTACAAGAAGTACGACGGCAAGCGTATGGACGTGATTATCGCCGACATGAAAAAACCGCCGCTCGAAGCGCTCATTCAGATCCTGCTCGACAACAACGGGTCTGTGCCCACGGTGTATTTCCACCACTCAGAGAAGGACATGCGCTTTGCGATGCAGACGCCGTGGGTCAGCTTTGGCTCTGATGGAACGGCGCTTCGAACCGACGGACCGCTCTCGCAGGGCTTCCCGCATCCGCGCTCTTACGGCACGTACCCGCGCATTATGGGTCGCTACGTTCGCGAGGAGAAGGTCATCACGTTGGAAGAGGCCGTTCGGAAAGCGACCTCCCACAATGCCGCGAAGGTACGGATTTTTGATCGCGGCCTGCTTCGGCCGGGGATGTGGGCCGATGTAACCGTCTTCAATCCGGACACGATTATAGACAAAGCTACCTACGACAACCCCCATCAATATTCCGTAGGCGTCGAGTATGTCATCGTCAACGGAAAGCTGGTGGTCGACGGCGGCAAACACACCGGCGCCCGGCCGGGGAAGGTTCTTTCCGGCCCAGCTATGCGGGATTCGTCAGGCTGACGTGGTGCGGCTGACGGATGTTTTATACAACAATCCTGGGTGCGTGCGAGGTTGCATCCCAGGCCGCAGAGCGATTCTCGCTGATAGTTCAGAACCGCCTCGCGGTTTTCGGGCCGATTGGGACAGATGGAGCATCTTCGTCCGAATTGCTTGTGCCCCTCGCAGCACTTCGTCCGTACCATCGTAAGCGTTGACATCGATTCGTCCATGGCGCCGCACCAGCAATTGGTCGTGCAGTGGTAATCGCCTTAGAGCAGTTCAAATACCAACGGCGCAAATGATTGGATTTAAGAGGTCCTAGTTTCGAGTTGGCGGCTTGCTGCAAAGAGTCGCAGGAAAACTGGGCCTATTCACCCAAGCCCACGCTGATCCTCGCCGTCCAAATCGCCGTTGTTCGAAATCGGCGCCACGCCGGACGCTGTTCCCTCGCTGTATCAAACGACTAAGATAGAAGTGCTACGCAGCATGATACCGTTTGCGGACTACGCCGCTAGAGTCGAACACCGCATCGAGAAGGTTTACGGCGTTCGTGTTATCACCAGGGATGTTCCAGACCCGTTAACCGGCGATCTGAACGGTGCGGAAATCCATATTGACTACGCGGTGACTCCCGAACAGCGCCTCTTCCTGCTGATGCACTTGTTTGGCCATACCGTGCAGTGGAACGTGAGCCCCGGCGCCTTTGAACTTGGGCAACCTCGCGACCCTCCCGTGAGTGAAGAATGTCTACCGGCGTTAATGGACTACGAGCGCGAAGCCGCCTGTTACGCTCTGGGCCTTTTGCACGAAAGTGGCGTCACGGATGCGGATCAGTGGTTCGCCGACTATGCGGCCTGCGATGCGGCCTATCTGCGCCACTACTATGTCACCGGGGGAAAACAAGAATTCCAGAGCTTCTGGCGGGAAGGGGCCCCCCTCATCGAGGCATGGTCGATCCCTAAATTCCACCCGACCCTGCGATCACTCCGTTCCGACGGCATTGTGATCTGATAGCACAGCCTCGCTGCGCTTGTTCTCAAACAGCGGCTCACCTTGGATGTCGCTCTGCTTACCACGATGAAGCACCCGCGTGATACCGTTTCGCCGGCGTAGCCAAAACGATAGCCTGACTGCCGTCCGTGAACGTAGCCTGAAAAACAACACGCCCATCGTCGTTCAAGCCCATATAGCCGGCCATTACTGGTCTCCCAACCGTCTGTAGCGTCTTACCCTTGATTATGTCGCCAGGTTTGGCAATCACACCAAGCTCAGTCGAGAAGAGCAGGAAGTTGGCATTGTCCGGGCCAACCAAAGCTCGAAACGCAACGGCATCTCGGTTATTAATCACCGGCGTCCAGAATTCCGTGACGCGGAGGCCGTCCATAATATCCCCGGCTTTTGCGATCACATGATGTTCGGTGGCTACAGCATTCAGACATCCGGATGGAGAACAATCAAACTGTCCGGCAAAGACGATCCTTCCTGCGTCGTTGATTGCAGGTTGACTAAAGCCGTCGACACGGTGCCCCTCAATAGAGGCTCGATGCCGAAGAATTATCCCATGCTGACTGTAGATTCCAGAATCGGTCAACGCACCGGCTAGTCCGTTGCCGCTTACACCGAAATAGCCTGCAGGTCTTCCAGCACAGTTAACTCCATGCTGCTGCGTAAAAAGATTTGAACTTAGCGAACCTCCCTTACATGGCCCGAAATGATTCGCAGAAAAGAAAACACGGCCCACTCTGTCAATGACAGGACGAGGATCAAGAAGCACGCTGTCGCTATATCCTATTTGAGAAATTTCACAACCGTCCACTGTGTCGCCCGGTTTAGCGATGAGTTGATTCTGAGTAAAGATCCCGTGCTCCCCGCGCGGGGCCCGCCAATCCATAGCCTTGGTACCGGCAGCAAAGGCGACCGTTCCGGCGTCGTCGCTAATCCAGGTAAGGTTGTGCCCCGCGATGGTAGATCCTGTTATGACTAAAAGACTGCTGCCCGCAACAATGGCCGAGGTACACAATGCCGTAGCGGCCACACCCGGGCACTCCGGGGACGGGATATCGGAGAGTCTGGCTGTGAATACGATAAGCCCTCTGTTGTTAATCGCCGGACTGCCAAGGTATTGAAGAGTGTGTCCGGCGATAGCATCGCCGGTGCGAGCAACGATACTGAGATTGAAATCCCGCGCGGCGATGCTCGATACCTGCATCGCCACGCAACACGCAATGAGATTTAAGGCCAGAACCCGAACCCACTTGTGCTTCGCCGCACGCTTTTGGAGCCAGGCCGGGAACACTTCTCCTTATTGTAGTGAAGGGACTGCGGACTTCTCGTGGCGGCCCGCCACTTGCCGCCGGCGGTAAATAGCAGATATCGCCACCATCGCACCCGCCATCACGATGCCCATCCCCGGCTCGGGAACCGCAGACCCTCCACCGCCGCCGCTCGAAACCAGCGTGTCGGACAATGAGATCTTATCGAAGTCGATCTCAGCGGGCTCGAATATCGATCCGGATCCGTTCGCAGTCAGCACGATTCCCAGATTCTGCCCCAACAGAGCTGGATTGACGCCGGCGCTGTTGAAGGTCACGGTGAATTCCTGAAAAACACCATTCGTACTCGGACACGTGTCGGTGATTTCGTTGCGGAGAGAATTAAGAACGGTCCCACCCGCCTCAAGGGTAATGTTAGAGCCGTTGCATCCAAGGCCGGGAGCGAGAACGCCAGTGTCGTCTCTTAAACCTTCCCACGCGGTAAGCGTATAGGTATCGTTGGCCTGAAGCGTTGCGCTCAGGGTCTGGGATATCGAAACGCTATTCGCGACGCCCTGAAGAAACGCTACGTTAACGCCGTCGGGAACACCGCCGGGATAAGAGACGGTTGTGGGGTTGTAGACGCCGAAAGCACCGCCATCGCTAACATTCCCGTTGAAGCCATCGGGAGAGGCGGTTGTTGCGGTCCAATCGGTAATGGTGCCGTATGGATAGGGTGTACCAGTGCCGGTGCTGAAAACCTGGTCTTCGAAGCTGGGGTTGAGAACGGTGATTGTGTCAGCCAGTACCGCACTTGCAGCACAGACCAGAAAAGCGGCTGGAACGAGTCGCCAAAAGTTCATATGATCTCCTCCGTAAGTCAAAATTTCCGCTTTGCGCGGAAGATCGACAATAACCGCCATCCGGCCACCAAAACAAGGCGCAAGGGGTAGTGCTACCGTAGCAGCGCCGCCGGTAAGTTATGGTATTACTGGGGGGTAGCAGCGTTCAGAAAAAACGCGTAGTCTGAAGGTTCGAAGTCGGTCGGCTATCCTGAGAATGCCTGCACAACAAGATCTCCCTAGACTGGCGAATGCCGAAGATGCCGGTGAAATCCCGCGCGATGCCGTCCTGACGGCGCTCAGCCAAGTAGTCACGAGCGGAGCATTTGGCAAGACCGAGCGTCCCGCCCGTTTCCTGCGCTATCTGGTAGAGACCGCGCTTCGCGGCGAAGCCCCGCTCCTTAAGGAAAACGTCCTGGGCGTCGAAGTATTCGACCGTCCTGCCTCCTGGGACCCTCGGCTCGATCCCGTCGTCCGCCAGGAGGCGGGCCGGCTGAGGAAGCGGCTGGCTAAGTACTACGAAAACGGCGGCGCGGAGTCCCAGGTCCGGATCGAGCTGCCGGTCGGCACCTATGTTCCGGTATTTCGACGAAAACCGGCCGAGATCGAGACTGCGCCAATCCCAAGCCCGGCCCCCGAGCAGATTCCGGCTGCGCGATCCCGATTTTGGTTGTATGCCGCGGCGGGATTCGTGTGCCTGACCGGAGCCGTAATCGCGTGGCGCAACTTTCTCCCGAACGCATCGCCGCCCTCGATCGCGGTTCTCCCTTTCGTGAACTTGACACCCGATCCTGCCAACCAATATTTCTCCGACGGCCTGACCGACGAAATCACCGATTCGCTCGCCCGCGTCAAAGGATTGCGCGTGATTGCCCGTTCGTCGGCGTTTCAGTTCAAGGGCAAGAGAGTGGATATTCGCGAAGTGGGCCGATTGCTTAAAGTTGCTAACGTCCTGGAAGGCAGCGTCGCGCGATCCGGCGATCGCATCAAGATCATCGCGCATCTGGAGCGCGCCTCCGATGGGTCCCTTCTGTGGTCGAACACATACGAACGCAAAGCGTCCGATTTGTTCGCCGTCCAGTCCGAGCTTGCAGCCGGTATCGCCACGGGTTTAAAAGTAGCCGCCGGAGTTCCATCCACCACGCATGTCCCTAACGCCGAGGCGAATGAGTTCTTCATGAAAGGGCGCTACGATTTGCAACAGGTTACGCCCGAGTCCGCGGCCCAAGCCCAGTTGGACTATCAACATGCCATCGACAAGGATCCGGATTTCGCTCCTGCATACCTCGGCCTGGCCAGCGCGAAATTCAATCAAAGCATCGCCAGGGGCTCCTCTTCTCAGACCGAAGCGGAGCTCAAGGACGTCGAATCGTTGGCCCTGAAAGCGCTCCAACTGGATCCGGGATTGCCGGCGGCTCACTCCTTGGTTGCGCTTCTGGCCATGCAGTACGATCGCGACTGGGCGCGAGCCGAACGCGAACTTCAACTGGCGCTGGCCGGCCCTTCCAGCGCGGCAGCGAACCGCGATTACGGATTTTTTCTGCTTTTTCACGGACGTTTTGCGGAAGCTGACTTGCACTTCTCGCGTATGGCTGAGTTAGACCCATATTCAACGGCGACCCAGAGCAATCTCGCCCTGGCGCAAAGTCTGGAGGGCCGGTTCGTCGAAGCTCGCGAGATAGCTCAAAAGGCGGCTGCGGAAAATCCCAGGATGCTTTGGACCCAGCAACTCATTGGCCTCACGTATGTTGAAGAAGGCCGTCCGGAACTGGCCCTCCCGATCTTTCAGAAACTGAAACAACGTTTCCCTCCAGCCCAGGTGTGCGAGGCCATGGCGCTGGCCAAGGAAGGGCAGAAGGATGCGGCTCTGCGGCTGATCCGTCCGTACGAGGAAAAGTACCCGAGCCCCGGCATCGCCATGGAGTGGCTCGCCTTGGTCTACGCGTTCATGGGCGACGAGCCGAACACGTTGAAATGGCTTCAGCGGTCGGCGGACTTGCATGAATTTCAGGTATTGAGCATCGCGGTTGATCCGGCGTTCGCGCCGATGCGAAACTCACCCGCATTCCACGCATTCCAGCAGCGCATGGGCTTGTAGCGCACGCACTCTTGCGTGCCGCGTCGCCACTCATGGCGACGCACGGCAATAATAAATGATCCAGTAACGACTACGTATTCACGCCCGACGCCAAAAACCCGCCGTCCACCGCGATGGATTGCCCGGTGATGTAGCTGGCCGCATCGGAAGCTAGCAACACTGCCGCGCCGATCAACTCTTCTGCCTTTCCGAAACGCTTCATCGGAGTGCGCATCAGGAACTCGCGCCCGCGCTCGGTGCCATCCAGCAATGCCGAGTTCAGATCGGTGCGAAATACGCCCGGCGCGATCGCGTTCACGTTGATCCCCACTTTGGCCCACTCCACAGCCAGGCTGCGCGTCAGCGAAAGCACGCCCGATTTCGACGCGCAATACGCCGCCACTTCGTATAACCCGACAAACGAACTCAGCGAAGCAATATTGATGATGCGCCCGCGTCCGCTTGTGACCAATGGTTGATAAAACGACTGGCAGCACCGTAGTATGCCCGTGAGGTTCGTATCCAGAATGTCTTCCCACTCCTGCTCGGGAAGATCCTTAGTCGGTGTGCGCTTGGTCCGGCCGGCCGCATTCACCAGCACATCCACTTTTCCGAAGCGGGCGAGCACAGCATCGCGTAGTGTGTCGATGGACGCGCGATCCGAAACATTGACGCTATAGTTCAACGATTCGCGGCCTAACTGCGCGATGGCCGCTGCCATTTCATCCACTAATTCCTGCCGGCGGCCGGTGGCCACCACTGCCGCTCCTGCTTCGGCCAGGCCCAGCGCAATGGCGCGGCCGAGCCCGGAAGTTCCGCCGATCACAACCGCCACGCGGCCGGTTAGATCCATTAAGTTCTTTGTCATCAGGATTCATTTCAGCACAAAGCGGCTTCCGTCCGATGGCGTGCGCTACGCTCTAGACATGGAGCAGATGGCGCTGGCCTGGGGTCCTACGCGTAAGACTTTCACGGTCTCGGAACTCAGCACGCGCATTCGCGATCTACTGGGCTCGGAGTTCGATGACGTCTGGGTGGCAGGCGAGATCTCAGGCTCGAAGATGGCGGCTAGCGGCCACTGTTATTTCACGCTGAAGGATCGCGAGGCGCAGGTGCGCTGCGTGTGCTTCCGGACCTCGCTGCGCTATCTGAAATTCAAGCCGCAGGACGGCGTCGCGGTGCTGGCGCGCGGCCGCGTGGATGTGTACGAAGCCCGTGGCGAATATCAGCTTCTGGTGGAAGCGCTGGAGCCGCAAGGGCACGGAGCGTTGCAGTTCGCCTTCGAGCAGCTCAAGAAGAAACTGGCCATGGAGGGCCTGTTTGATGCCGCACGCAAGCGGGAGATCCCGCGGCTGCCTAGGAGAATCGGAATCGTAACTTCACCCACCGGCGCGGTGATCGGGGACATGACGCAGATTCTTTCGCGCCGATTCCCCGGCCTGCACATCCGGCTTTATCCGGCGCTGGTGCAGGGTGAGGGATCCATCGAAGCGGTGGTGCGTGGCATCGAATACTTCAGCAACTCGAACTGGGCGGACGTAATGATCGTCGCGCGCGGTGGAGGGTCGCTCGAAGATCTGTGGACTTTCAATGAGGAGGCCGTAGCCAGAGCGATCGCGGGCTCGAGCGTGCCAGTGATTTCAGCCGTGGGTCACGAAACCGATTACACCATCGCCGATTTCGTGGCGGATCTGCGCGCGCCTACGCCATCGGCCGCCGCTGAATTGGCGATTTGCACCCAAGAACAGATCGTCGAACAAATCGGTCTGGCCGAACATAAGCTATTGCAGCACATTCGATATCGCCTGGCGATGGCAGCCCGGCGATTGCACCAGCAAGGAGTGGAACGCGCGTCCGCTGTTTTGCATCGCAATATCGGGCGGCTACAACAGCGCGTAGATGAGTTGGAGTTTCGCCTGCGTGACCGCGTCAGCGCGCGCGCGGGATCGAAGCGCAAACGTTTAGAGGAATTAGCCACTCGCCTCCGCAGCTTGGATCTGCGCTTGCGATTCGCTGCGGCGCGCCGCAGGCTGGAGACCGCGGATACGGCCGCTCTACAGATCATGCGGCTCCGCATAACGCGCGCGCATGGTTCGTTAGATCCGTTGCTGGCGCACCTCACGCAATTGAGCCCGCTCAAAATCCTGGAACGCGGTTATGCCATCGTGACGAATGATGCCGGGCGCATTGTGAAAGAATCGGATGAAGCGCCGATGGGCTCCGGAATCCAAGTGCGCCTCGCGAAAGGCGGAATCGCGGCCAAGGTCACCGGTCTACTTCATACGGGAAACGGCGGATCGCCTTAACGCACTCCGTGAGCGCCTGAACCAAGGATGGTCCCCAGCCGAACGGCGTAAAGGGCGCAGTCTTTTGGTTAGTCTGTTTGTCGGCTTGAGCGAAAAACTTCAGGGCTGGATCGGGCGGTGAGACATATTCCCGCACCGTAATCAGGAACTCGACATCGCCATCCGGCTGCCGCTTCTTGATCGCGAAATGATGCAGCAAGCACAGCTCTTCGGAAGGTTCGTTTTCAGCGAAGGCCCATTCAACCACGCGGATGCTCCCTTGGGAACTATAGCGCAGATGGCGGGCGGCGCCGGTGGTCCAAAGCCCCGTGCGCTACAATCAGCGGGAGGAGGAAACACCATGAAGATATCCCAGCTTACGCTTATCGGATTGAGTGCCGGATTGCTGTTCGGCGCCCCGGACGCCCGCGAGCGATTGGATGCGGCAGCCGACACAATGACCGAGATCCTGTCCGCTCCGGACAAAGGAATTCCGCAAGACTTACTTCAGAAGGCCGAATGCCTGGTAGTCGTACCCGGCTTGAAGAAAGGCGCGTTTATTGTGGGCGCCAAATACGGCAAGGGTTTCATGTTGTGCCGCAAGGCGGGCGGCGGATGGTCGGCGCCGGCGGCTGTTCGCGTGGAAGGCGGTAGCGTGGGATTTCAGATTGGCGGCTCCGAGACCGACGTAGTGTTGCTGGTGATGAACCAGGGCGGCGCTAAGAAACTGCTGCAGAGCAAATTTACCGTGGGCGCCGATGCGAACGCGGCACTCGGGCCGGTAGGCCGCGATTCTTCCGCCGAAACCGATGCCCAGATGCACGCCGAGATCCTCACTTATTCGCGTTCCCGCGGGATCTTCGCCGGCGTATCGCTGGATGGCGCCACGCTCCGGCCGGATGAGGACTGGAACAAAGAGCTGTATGGCAAACCGATGTCAAACCGCGATATCGTGCTTGGCGACACACCTGTCCCGCAGCCGGCGACGCGGCTGATCAACGTGCTGAACAAATATTCGAGCCGCAAGGGCTAGGGACAGAAAGCAGAATGCAGGCGGCCGGCGTCGTCATTTTCCGAACATACTGCGAACTGGCGGTGGAGGGTCGGTGTGGCGGATGGCTAGCCACAGGATATCGTTCAGCTCGTCATCGTCGTTCAGGTCTTCCTGGCTGAAGTCCAGGCGGGAGGAGCGGGCGGCGGTTGGGGAGTTTTGGGGGTTGCGATCCTCGAGTGAAATTTTGGGTTTTTCGGCTTGATAAGCGGTCAGCACTGGGTCTTTCGAAAAACAGTTCAACATGGGGCGGGCAGCTGCGTCGAAATGGGTCATGGGACGGAGGTGCAGAATCAGTTCCATGGTGCGGAGCATTGATGTGGTGTTGTACATGGTGCTGTTGATCGCGGCGGTGTGGGTGTAGGGTGAAATTATGAAAGCGGCCGAGCGGTGCGAATCGATGTGATCGGGGCCGTTCTGGGCGTCGTCTTCAAGAACGAAGATCGCGGTGCTTTTCCAGAATTTGCTTTTCGACAAACCTTCCACCAGCATGCCTAGCGCGTAATCGTTGTCGGCGAACGAGGAGAGCGGGGCGATTTTTCCCGGGGTTGTTCCGCTGGTGTGATCGTTTCCCAAGCGCATGAACATGAGCGCGGGCATGCTATCCGATTTTTCGAACTCCGCGAGATCGGCCAGGAAGGTTTGGGCGCGCTTGACGTCCGGATAATCCAGATCGAAGCTGCGATATTTCATATTCGTAACTTTGGCGAGGATGGTGTCGCGCACCGCTTCAATCTGGGTGCCGTCCGCGGCGGGCTCCTTCATGTTGGTGGCCCAATATCCGTAGTTGCGCATGGAAATGTTGCGCGCCGCGGCACTGGTCCAGAGGTAGCCGGCAGGAGGAAGGGCGGCCGGCTCACCACCTTCGTAGTCGTAATGTTTGCGGCGGCCGGCGTAGCTGTTGGGCCACATCTTCACGACATAATCGTTCGCGATGGCGGAGGTGGACCAGTTGTGGCCATCGCCGCTGACGTCGCCACTCACGTAGAAGTTGTCGAACAGCACGAACTCGCGGGCAAGCTTATGATGATTCGGGCTGACGTTTTCTTTGAAGAGGCATAGCGAAGGGTCGCTCTCGCCTTTCCCGATGTCACCTAAGATCTGGTCGTAGCTGCGATTCTCTTTGACGATATAGAGGACGTGCTCGATGGGTGGAATGCCGGCGGGTTGGCTGTCCAGCAGTTCATCGTTGTACGGCGAGTTGTGCAGCACCTCCGCGGTATAACCTCTGAGTTGTTCCTCCTGGATGGGCGGAATGAAAGAGGCGGAGCCGGTCTGAATGCGTCCGACGTATTCCAACGGTGCGCCGCCGTGGACAACGGAGGGGCGGAGTGTGGGGTTGGGCCCATTAGGATTGGGATAGCTGCGCGAGCCGCGTCCGTTCAGGACTACCAGGCGGCCATCGGCCAGCGCTTTCGCGGCGGTGGGATACCAACCGGTGGGAATGAAGCCGAGCACGTGGCTGCGGGATTCGGTAACATCCACCACAGCGGCCGCATTGGCGTCTGAACAAACTACATAGAGCCGGTTGAGATCGGCGCTGAGTGCGAGTGCGCTGGGAGTCATGCCGAGCGGGTGCAGCGGGCTGGTGGAGATGTTGATGGTCTCGAGAGGGCGAAGCTCGCCGCTATCGGAAACTGCGATGGTGAAGACGCTATTCGTATTGGCGGCGGACACAAAGATGCGCGCCTTCCAGCCGGAATCGGCGCCTTCTTCCTCCGACGCCGCGGCACGGTCGCGCCAGACCATGTCGGTGGGGTGCGCGCCGATGCGCACGGACTGTAATTGCGCGCCATCGCTCGTCTGATGGCGAAGCATGGTGCCATCGGCCCAACTAGTTACGAAGAACGATTTGCCATCTGGGTCAAAGAGGATGCGATAGGGGCGGCGGCCGGTTTTGAAACGATCGACAATTGCGCCGGATTGCGGATTCACCACCAGGATGGAATCGTGATAGAGGTCGCAAGCGTAGAGCAGATGGCCGTCGGGTGAGACGGCGACATCGCCGATAAAGTCGCGATTGGTGCGATCGGCGGCTTTCACTAGTTCGAATGTATTGGAGGGTTTGAGACCGCCATTTTCATCGAAGGCGAATTCAAAGATGGCGGCACGCGACCCTCCGCCGGCCCATACGGTCCGGCCATTGGGCGAGAGTGTCAATCCGAGCCACGCGTCAGATACGGGCGTGCGTCCCACTTCGTGACCGTCTTTGGTATCCAGCACGCTGATGGAGGGTGGTTTGTAGCCGCCGTTCAGCACCAAAAGGAACTTGCCATCTTTCGACAGGATGGCCGACATGGGCAAAGTGTCGAGCGGGATTTGCGTGCCGGCTGGTTTTACGCGCCAGCCGCTGTTGAGCAGAAATCCGCCATCGGGCAAAAGGCCGACCTGTTCGCGAGGCGCGGGTTGAGATGAGGAAAGCACGGCGGCGAGGATTATCACGACGCTTACGAGGACGAGATGTTTGAATTTCATTCGGAGAACCTTTGGGCGATGGGGAAGCGGCGACCGATGCCGAACGCTTTGGTGGTTACTTTCAAGCCGGGAGCGGCCTGTTGGCGCTTGTATTCGTTGCGATCCACTTTGTTGACGATTTCGCGAACCAGTGCTAGAGGAAGATGGAGCGAATCGGCGATCTTTTCCGGCGCGTCGTTATTTTCGACATAGGCGCGGAGAATCTGATCCAACACTTCGTATTCGGGAAGCGAATCGGTATCTTTTTGATCGGGACGCAGCTCGGCGGATGGGGGTTTGACGAACACGTTTTCGGGAATGGCATTGTTGTGACGCTGGTTGGCGACGCGTGATAGAGAATAGACCAGCGTTTTGGGAACGTCGCTAATCACGGCGAGTCCGCCGCACATGTCGCCATAGAGGGTGCAATATCCGACGGCGAGCTCGCTCTTATTGCCGGTAGTGAGAACGAGGGCGCCCCATTTGTTGGAGAGGGCCATCAGGGTAACGCCGCGCAGGCGGGATTGCAGATTCTCTTCGGTGACGCCGGACGTTCTGCCATCGAAGAGCGGATTAAGTACGCCAAGAAAAGCTTGGTATTGATCGCCGATGGGGATGATCTCGAAGCGGATGCCGAGATTGCGGGCGAGATCGCGCGCATCGGAGACGCTGTGCTCGGAGGAATACGGGCCGGGCATACCGACGCCGGTGACATTTTGCTTGCCGACTGCATCGACGGCGATGGCGGCGGTGAGAGAAGAATCGATGCCGCCACTGAGTCCGATGATGACGCGCTCGAAACCACACTTGTGAATGTAATCGCGCGTGCCGGTGACTAGCGCCTGATAAACGGCTTCGCATTCGTCGGGATAATTTTCGTGGCGATCGCCCGAGAGAGTTGCGGTGTCGACCAGGATCAGGTCTTCTTCAAACGAAGCCGCCGAGGCGATCACTTCGCCCCGGGCGTTCATGGCGAAGCTGGAGCCGTCGAACACTAATTGGTCGTTACCGCCGACCTGGTTGACGTAGACGATGGGGATGTTGAAATGACGCGCGGTGGCAGTGAAAATTTCGCGGCGTAAGGCGCGCTTGCCCATATGGTAGGGGGAAGCGTTGATGCTGATGAGCGCGCGTGGGCCGGTCTGAGCGAGCTCTTCCACGGGATTGCGGCTATAGAGGCGGCGTTCCCAGAACTGTTTGTCGTTCCAGGCGTCCTCGCAGATAGTGAGGGCGGTGGCGGCGCCTGAGAGGGTGAGCGGAAACTGTTTGGGAGCGGGTTCGAAATAACGCGTTTCATCGAAGACGTCGTAGCTCGGCAGCAACATTTTGTTCTGTCGAAAAACGATTTTTCCGTTTTCCAAAACCGCGGCGGAGTTGTAGATGGGATTGCCGGAAGAGGATCCGGTGCGAGTGACGGTGCCGCAGATGATGGCTAGCTTGAGATGCGCGGTATCAGCGGCCAGGCGGTGGAGGTGCTGCTCGGTTTGGTCGAGAAAATTTTCCTTTTCGAGGAGATCGCGCGGAGGGTAGCCGGTGAGCGTGAGTTCGGGAAAGACGGCGACATCGGCGCCGGATTCGGCTGCGCGGCGTGCGAAGGCGCGGATGCGCTGGGCATTGCCATCGAGATCGCCGACGGTGGTGTTGGTTTGCGCGAGGGCGATTCTCATGCGGTGAACACCATTGTACGATGCGGGCGCGCGGGACACGCCAGAGGGTTGTTGCTACGGGGGAATGACGCATCGGGCGATTCTTGTGTGTGGAGGTGCGTTGTTTGTAAGTGATTGGAGGGCGGGATGATTGGAGGCGGGCTGGAGGATTTTGACGCACGAAAATTCAAGATGCGTCAAGAAAATTGCGGGAGCGATTCGGGTGATGAGGGATCTAGTGCGGAAGTTGCCGGTGCGGTGAGGTTGCATTCCGGTCTGAGATTAGCAGGAGGCAACAAGGCTGCGGTGCAGGTAGGGCGCAAGTTGTTGCGGAGCAGGGAGAAAGAGAATTACGGAGCTGGTGATTGGTTGATTCGCGGTGACAGACGGCCAGATATTAATGCGGCTATCGGAACAGCGATTTCAATCAGCAACCAGGAACCGAGGGGAACGAGCAGGAATACGAACGCGCCCTTCGACTTCGGAGGGTTCACGGCACTCATTCCGTAGATGGCCAAGGACGCCAGAGTGATAATCAGCATCAGGGTATAGAGCGTCGCTCGGTTGGAAGCCGGCCAACGTTTCGAAACTGCGCTGGCCCACAGTAGGGCGATGAAGGGGGAGAGAACCCAGATCACGAAAAGCGTCACAAGGATGAAGGAATTATTGTGGCGACCTGCACGGAGCGTTAAAGCAACAGCACCCGCGGCGCCGCACAGCGCGGCGATGAGGGCCACACCGCGCAGTGGACCGAGCGATCCGTTCTCTTGGCTTCGCGGGCTCATATTGGCGATCCTCTGGGCCATTGTAGTGCATCTCTCCCGCCGGCTTCGCCTGCTACGCTTTAGTTCTTGGGTACGGTGACGGTCGCCGGTTCGGCAAATTACCTGTCAGCGATGGCAGGCGCGGCGGCTACGCTCACCGGATTGGTCTTCGTCGCGGTGTCGATCAATTTTGCGCGCGTGCTCCCGACGCCGGGACTGGCAGGACGCGCGGAGGAATCGTTAATGCAGTTGCGCGGCGTGGTAGCCATCACAACTACCGCGTCCATTCCGCAACAGACATCGGCCGCGCTCGGGTATGGTCAGGATGGCGCAGACGCAATTCGCCAACATCCCGTTCTGCGTCGCTGGAGTTCTGTTGTTGCGAGGGGTGTCCCCTGGATTGTACCGGCTGGCGCCGGCTGTATTTTTTCGCTGGTCGCCGGCGTGGCAAGCGCGTGGGTGCTGCTGGTGGAGATTCTCAGGTGACGGGGTTAGGCGAAGATTTGTTCTACCGCGAGCGTGGTCTCGTCGAATAGCGGGAGTGGGATGGCATCGCCTGATGAGTAGGTGTGGACGCCGTTTCGACTCGTTACCTGCACCGTACGTTCGCTCGGATCTACCACCCAGAACTCTTCGGTGCCGGCTGACATCGCGACTATGCGCTGCCGATTGATTTTGACGGGTGTGCTCGACGGGGAAAGCACTTCGACGATTAGCGGGGGCGCATAGACCGGGTAGTCGTCGGGTGGAAGGGCGTCCCAATCTGCCTTCGGAATGTATGCGACATCCGCGAACCAGAATTGAAGATTCAATCCTGGGCGGTAAGGGAACTCGATGCTGACAATTCCACGCGCGCCTGCTAACGCCTCCAGCAGTTGCTCGATTCGCTTTTGAAGCTTGATATGCAGAGGCCGAGCAGGGGGCACTACGACTACCTCACCATCGTGCAGCTCATAGCGCTGGCCTGTTTCTGGGCGTTCTGGTAACCGGAGAAAATCCTGCCACGTCACCGGAGAATGCGCCAAGCTGCTCATTCACGTTCCCTGCTTTAGGTTAACCCAGGCGTCCACACGAGTGTGGACGCGGCACGCTGAGAGCGTGCGCCACGGGGCGATGCGATAGAATTGTTGAATTACTTGTCTCGTGGAGGATTTCTGATGTCCATGAATTTGCGTTTGTTGCGCTGCTTGGCACTTTTTATCGGCTTGAGTTCGGGGCTGGTGGCGCAGAGCGCGCTACATACGCTGGTTGGAAACACGCGGCCTGAAGCGAATTCGCAGAACGATCTCGGGAAGGTGCCGGACACGTTTGCGATGCCGCACATGCTGCTTCAATTGCAGCGTAGTGCGGAGCGGGAACAGGCCTTTCGGAATTTCATCGATCAACAACAGGATCCCACTTCGTCCAATTTTCATAAATGGCTGACGGCGGTTCAAATCGGGCAATTATATGGACCTGCGCTGGAGGATATCGAGAAGGTTTCCGACTGGTTGCGCTCTAATGGCTTCACGGTGAATACCGTGTATCCGAGCGGCATGACGATCGACTTCTCCGGCACGGCAGGTCAGGTATTGGCGGCATTCAAGACGGAGATTCACCGGCTGTCGGTGAACGGGAAGGATCACATCGCAAATATGAGCGATCCTCAGATCCCGGAAGCGCTTGCGCCAGTGGTAACCGGGGTGGTGTCATTGCACGATTTCCGGCCCCGCTCGGCGAAGATGCCTGCCCCCAGGTATAGCCTCGAGGCTGAGATCGTCGTGCCGGACGATCTGGCCACTATTTATGATTTGAAACCGGCTTTTGCAGCAGGATACACCGGGCAGGGACAGACCATCGCGGTAATCGAAGATAGCGATCTTTACAGCACGGCGGATTGGTACGCTTTCCGGCAGGTATTTGGATTATCCAGCTACACGGCGGGATCCTTGAGCACCATCAATCCCGCGCCGCCGCATGGAACTTCCAATTGTTCGGATCCGGGATTCAACGGGGACGACGACGAAGCGACACTGGACGCCGAATGGTCCAGCGCCGCCGCGCCGGACGCAAAAATCGAGGTGGTTACGTGCGCGAATACTGATACCACGGCTGGGGTGCAAATCGCGACGCAGAATATTATCAACGCCAGCCATCCGCCCGACATCATCAGCATCAGCTACATCGCCTGCGAGGCGGCGAACGGAGCAGCAATGAATGCCGCCCAATATTCCGCTTACCAGCAGGCGGTAGCGGAGGGGGTGTCGGTGTTCGTTGCCTCGGGTGACGCGGGAGCGGCCAGCTGTGACATGGATACTGCGGTAGCCATTCATGGCATCGGCGTCAACTCGCTCGCCTCTACTCCCTACAACGTGGCAGTCGGAGGAACGGATTTCGGGGATACCTACCAGCACACGAACAGTACATATTGGGGACCAGTCAACAGCTCCACCTACGGTTCGGCCCTCTCTTACATTCCGGAGATCCCCTGGAACGATTCGTGCGCGGGCTCCATCCTGGCGGTCTTTTGGGGCTATTCGGTTGGTTATGGCTCCGCCGGCTATTGTGGAAGCAGCATGGCGCAACTATCCGGCGCCCTCACCACTGGAGCCGGCAGCGGAGGGCCAAGCGGGTGCGCGACCGGCGCTACTGCGGAGAATTTCGTGGTGGGAGGCAGTTGCAAGGGATATTCGAAACCCTCCTGGCAAACCGGCGTCCCGGGGATCCAGAACGATGGCGTCCGTGACCTTCCTGATGTCGCGCTCTTCGCCGCCGACGGGCTGTGGAGCCACTTCTACGTGTTCTGCTTTTCCGATCCTACTAACGGCGGTACGCCCTGCAAAGTCGCACCGGACCTATGGCCCGGCGGTGGCGGAACCTCATTTGCTTCGCCCATCATGGCCGGAATACAGGCGCTAGTGAACCAGAAGATGGGAGCAGCGCAGGGTAACCCGAATCCGGTTTACTACAAACTGGCCGCCAGTTCCGTGGCCTCATCGGTTTTCCATAGCATTACGCAGGGCGACATCGTGGTGAACTGCTCGGGCGACATAAACTGCTTCGGAGCCGGGTTTGTGGGAAGAGGCCGCGCCCAGCCGCCCACCGCGTTCGACGGAAATGGCGGACTTTCCAGTAGCGATCATTCCTATGCCCCCGCTTTTGCCGCCGGCGCCGGTTGGAACTTTGCTACCGGGCTCGGCAGCGTGGATGCCTTCAACCTGATCATGAATTGGACGAACGGCCAATGAGGACGACACGCATGTACCGAACAATTTTCCTTCTTACTAGCGCGCTTATGATGGCGGTGGCACCGGCCCGGATTGGGGCCCAGAGTTTCGATACCAGCGGGACCGCGAGCCTCGCAGGACAATATCTATTCCGCTACGTCAATTTCTTCAACGACACATCAGGCAACCTGACCGAGTCCTGCAGCCTGACCGGCACCATGACCTTCGATGGCGCTGGAAAGTACACGGTCTCGAATACGAAAATATTCGATTCTTTAGGCACGACGGACACAGGCTCCTGCACATCGCTCGGCGGAGGAACCTATGGAGTACAATCGAACGGCATTGCCCAACTGGACAATCCCCTTTACCCGGCCACGCTTTTCGGCACCTTCAGCGCGCCCGTGGTGATAGCTAGTTCAACGGAAGACGATTTTTTCGATCTCTTTATCGCGGTTCAAGCGCCGCAGACGGCGGGGAACGGGATTCTTTCCGGCACGTTCACGGTGGGCACGCTCGACTTCCTGAATTCTTCTGCGTCGACCGCCAGGCAAGGCTACTTCACGTTGAAGGCCGACGGGCATGGGAATATCGCACCATTCACGGTGACGGGGTCGCTCGCAAACGTGAGCAGCGGCGCCACGGTTACGCAGAATGTTTCAGCGTCCACCTATACGCTCTCGGGCGTCTCCGGTGGAACCGTGACTTTTCCCGGCAGTCCCGGCAATCAGAACGAGATCGTCAGCGGCGAGAAGGTGCTGTATGTGTCGGCCGATGGCAACTGGTTCGTGGGAGGGGCGGCAGGTGGATCGGATATGTTTTTCGGGTTTCACGCACCTTCGGGAACAAGTTCGAATTCGATGCTGAACGGGACCTACTTTACCGCGGGTATGGAAGACAGTGTGGGCTCCCCGAGCAGTTTCCTGGATGCCTTTTATGGTTCCGTGAGCACCAATGGAGGGGGAGCGCTCATCTGGCACCAGCGGTTCGACGATGTTGTCGACGTAGATACCTTCGACAACACGTTCACGAGGAACGTCACGATAGGCGCGGACGGCACATTTTACGACGGGAACTTTTACACTTATCTGGCCGGCGCCAATGGAGCAGCGGTGATGCTGATTGGCTCCAACCAACAGTTCTCGCTCATCGTTGGTGTTCGCGCTCCGGCGTTTCCTCCGGCTTCCACCGTGTGGATTGATCCGGTGAACATCACCGACGCAGCCAATTACACGCCAATTACGAACGCATACGCTCCAGGCGAGCTGGTGAACTTGTATGGAAACTTCGGCGTGGCTACTCACGTTGCACCGGCGCTGCCGTTTTCCACGACGCTCGAGGGCGTACAGGTTTTGGTCAATGGTCAAGCGGCTCCGGTCTATCTGGTGAGCAAGAACCAGATCAGCGCTCTGATTCCTTACGAGATTGCGGGTGAGTATTTCGCTACGTTCCAGGTGGTGGTGAACGGATCGAAATCGAACCCGGTAACTGTGTATGTGGATAACTCGGCGCCGGGAATTTACACTCTTGCGCAGAACGGAATGGGAGAGGCGGCAATCGTGCATGCTAACGGGACAGGGGTAAGCGACGGCAGCCCTGCCAAGCCTGGCGAGACGGTGATCATGTTCATGAACGGGCTGGGACCGGTGAGCCCGCAGGTGGGCGATGGCACGGCTGCTCCCAGTAGCCCGGTGAGCACCAGCCTGGAGGCCGCGGACATCAGCGTGTTTCTGGACGACGGCCAGAATCTAGCGCCGGCCGTGGTTTCGTTCGCTGGTCTGGCGCCTGGATTTGCCGGGTTATATCAAATCAATTTAACACTGCCGGATGGCGGTTTGAACGACGGCGACGTGTTCATTGCTTTTGGGACGAACGAGGCGTTGAATGAGATGGCGACGATCAGCGTGTCGGGTTTCTCGGCGGCGGATGCGCAGACTGTTTTTGGCCGTGCATCCCGGCGAAGGGGCCGTGCGCCGAGTCCTACTCACGGCCGGCATGCGGGGAAGCTCCGGCGGGCTTTGCCACCCCGAACTTCGGAATTGCGCGGTTAACAACCGCGCGCAGGATGGCATCCCAATGTCACTTAGTTTTTGGGCCGGGGATCAATCAGACGCAGTACAAAACGGTGGGACCGACTTGCGGTGACCGGATGACTCTCAACCAGACGTGTTATTTGGCGCCGAACGTGGGAGCCGGGAATTTTCAAAGTCTGGGTCGATCGGGCAGTTGAATGGACCGCGGGTGTTTCAGTTTTCGTTCGGGTGTAGTTTCTGATTTGACTAAGTCTGGCGTCGGCATGAGTGCCGACGCCGCAGGCTGAAGTCTGCGCCACTCCTGCAGCTCATAGGCGCGAGCTTTACTGGTACCCTCGATGCATGGTCTGCATCTCAGTTTTTTACCCGAACACTTCCGGCAAGAAATTCGATCACGAGTACTATGCAAAAACCCACATGCCCTTGGTTATGAATAGGTGCAAAAGTTTTGGACTGATCCGCTACGAAATCGACAGAGGGCTGGCTGGAGGAGCACCGGAATCGCCTGCGCCCTTCACCTCCATTGGCAGGCTGTACTTCAATACGGTGGAAGAGTTCGAAAAGGCGATGGCAGCGCATGGGGCTGAGGTTATGAGCGATGTCCGAAACTACACGGATATCGAGCTGCAGATTCAAATCGGGCAGCTGACATCGGCTTGAGTGCCGACGCTGCAGGCTGAAGCCTGCGCCAGATCAATCCAGGAGGTGGCCCATTTTTTGTTTTTTTGTGCGAAGGTAGCCTTCAGTGGATTCGTGCGGGGCCACAATGCAGGGGATGCGCTCGGCTACCTGGATGCCGGCGTTTTCCAAGGCTGCGATTTTGTCGGGATTGTTTGAGAGCAGGCGGACACTCTTCACTTTGAAGTAGCGCAGGATTTCGGCCGGCATTTCGTAATGGCGCAGGTCGGCTTCAAAGCCCAGGCGTTCGTTCGCTTCCACAGTGTCCGCGCCGCCGTCCTGCAGTTCATAGGCGCGGAGTTTGTTGAGCAATCCGATGCCGCGCCCCTCCTGATGTTCGTAGATCAACAGGCCGCGGCCTTCTTCGGCGATGAGGTTCAGCGAAAGCTCCAGTTGCGAGCGGCAATCGCAACGCAGGCTGTGGAACACGTCGCCTGTCAGGCATTGGGAATGAATGCGGACTAGAGGCGGGTCCTCACGCGATGAAATGTCGCCCATGCGCAGCACCACGCACTCCTGGATCTCGCCGCCATAGACACCCTCGAATCCGAAGATGCGGAAATGGCCGAACCGGCTGGGAAAATTGGCTTCGGCTACTTTGTTTACCATTGCGGAGACTTTGCTTTCATTATAATGATCGGCAGGCGCGCGATGCTGGAACCGCAACAATTAGTGGTCTTGCTGTTGAGGCTGGCAGTGGCTGCGTCGCTCGCGAGCATTCTATCCAGGTTCACCGCGTTCCAGGGCATGTTGATGCGCGAAGAGCGGACCATGGTGCAGCGCGTGAAGCTGGCACTGAGCTGCTCCGCTGCTTACGGCGCCAGTGTTGCGACGCGGGTGCTGATACCCGCGTATCAAGCTGTGGATCTGGGGCTGGAAGGCAGCCTGGTTTCTGGAATGGTGGGTGGTTATGTGACCGGACTTCTGTCCGGCGTGCTGATCTCGATTCCCGCGCTGTTCCGCGGGGAGTTCCTATCGATGCCCTTGTTTGCCGGCGTCGGCGTGCTGGGTGGGTTGCTGCGGGATATCGCTCCCGAGAAAGAAGACATCTGGCGATTCTCACCGATCTTCGGACTGAATCCGGCGCGGCTGCGGCAACGGCAGTCGCAGCTCCGCGTCCTGTTTCAGCTCGGCTGCCTATTCACGATAGTTTTTGCTGAGATGTTGCGATTTTCCGCGGCGCGCTGGTTCCCGGCGGGGGTGTTTTCCCTGGAACGGTTGTGGGGCGGAACAAATCTGGTGACTGGAGCCGCGATCTGCGCGAGCACGGTGTTCGCTGTGATGCTGCCGCTCAAGATCTGGAACAACACGCGCAATGAGAAAAAGCTGGAAGCGCAGCAATTGCGGCTGAACGAGGCGAGGCTCGCGGCGCTCACCAGCCAGATCAATCCGCATTTTCTGTTCAACACGCTCAACTCGGTTTCATCGCTGATCCGGACCAATCCGGATCAGGCGCGTAGCGTGGTTTACCGGCTGTCCAGCATTCTGCGCAGGCTGTTGCGGAAGACCGACAATCTTACGCCGCTGCGCGAGGAGCTGGCGTTCATCGATAACTACATGAATATCGAAATGGTGCGGTTCGGCGAGAAGCTGCGGTTTGTGAAGGAGATTGATCCGGAAACTCTGGACCGCATGGTGCCCAGCATGATGCTGCAGCCAATTATCGAGAACAGCATCCGGCATGGATTGAGCAGCAAGGTGGAGGGAGGGATGATCCGGGTGCGGAGTTCGGTGGCCGACGGCAAGCTGCAACTGGTGGTGGAAGACGACGGCGTGGGAATTCCGGAAGCGAGATTGGCGACACTGTTTGAGCAGGGCATCGGAGTGAGCAATGTGAACGAGCGGCTGAAAGTGCTGTTCGGGCAGGATTACCGGATGTGGATCGACAGCAAGCCGGGTGAGGGGACGCGGACGGGGATCGAGATTCCGGATGTACAAGTGGCGGAGGAGTTGACGACGGCTGGGTGAATCAGGCGGCTGTCCAAGCCATGAGCCGATTCAAAATCCATTTGCGCGACGCGCTGATCCAGGCTACTGTGAAGGTATGGCCAAGGGCAGGAGCATTGATCCATTCGTTTCCAACGAGTCGGCTGTTGAAATCAGCCCAGCGACCAGCCGCCTCCTAAAACAACGCATGAAGGCTGCCGTTGAAGGCCGATTGGTTCCCGCCGACAAAGCCCGCCAGCGAATCCACGAACGGCTTTCAAAGTCCTCTACCACCAAGACGCGTTAGCCGATCTGGAAGAAATTTTCGACTGGTCCAGGGAGAAGCATCCCGAAACAACCGAGCAATTTGCCAATGATCTGTTCGATCACATCGAATTACTTCGAGCACTCCCTTACGTCGGCACTCCTATGAAGGGACATCCTCAGCTCCGCCGGCTTCTTCATTCCCCACTCTACGTCTACTACCGCATCAATGAGAACCGGGAGGCGATTGAGATTCTGCATTTCTGGCACAGTTCCAGAAAAGAGCCCGGATTCTAGGAAGCTACGTGGCGCGATGCGGGCGAGCCTGTGGGTTCGCTGCAGACTATCGGAGGCACCGAACGTTGCCCGTGAATGCGGCGCAAACTGCGACCGCATTTGGCCGGCGAAAAGCGCCTGGCCCACGCGATAAACTAGAAGCCGTTGCTGGGACCTGCTGTCATCTTCGTCATGCTGGGCGTCTTCCTGCTGATTGGAAGCATCGCGGCGCGCAAGGTTCGCGGAGGGACGCATCAGGATTTGATCGTCGCTGGGCGGCAGATGCCGCTGCTGTTGGCCCTGCTCACGATGACCGCTACGTGGGTGGACGGCGGCTATCTGCTGGGCACCGCGGAGGGCGCATATAAATCCAGTTTCGCGCTGGGCATCCAGGGCGGAGTTTGCTTTGGATGCAGCTTGATTCTGGGCGGGCTGATATTCGCGCGGCCCATGCGGCGGCTGGGATTCACCACGCTGATCGATCCGTTCGAATCGCGCTATGGGAAGCATTGGGCGCTGGTGCTGTTTGCGCCGGCGGTGTTGGCTGAAGTTTTTTGGGGCGCGGAGTTGCTGACGGCGCTGGGGTCCAGCTTCGCGGCGCTGCTGGGCGTGCGGCTGGTATTAGCGATTTTGTTAGCTGCGCTGGTGGTAACCGCGTATACGATGGCGGGCGGGCTTTGGTCGGTTGCGTACACGGACCTGGTGCAGCTTGGTCTGGTGGCGCTGGGATTGATCGCGGCGCTTCCGTTCGTGCTGGGATCGGTGGGCGGATTCCACGCAGGGCTTGCCAATTATGCCGCGCACTCGGCGCAAGGCGCGGGACTGATTCCGCATCACGCGGCGTGGGGATGGCCTGGGACGGTTGGATGGTGGGACGTCAGCATGATGCTGGTGCTGGGCGGGATTCCGTGGAACTGCTATTTTCAGCGGGTGCTGGGATGCAAAACTCCGGGGCAGGCGCAGTCCATGTCGATTCTATCGGGACTGCTGACGATTGCGTTCGTGGTGCCGCCGTTGTTGATCGGGATGGCAGCGCTCGGGTATCATTGGCCGCCGGAAGTAGCTGCCAGGTTGCGGGAACATCCTTCGGAAACATTGCCGCTGATGCTGAGGGAAGCGGCTCCGGCGTGGGTGGCGCTGCTGGGGTTGGGATCGATTGTGGGAGCTGTGACGTCGAGCTTCAGCGCGTCCATTTTGTCCGCTGCGTCGATGTTCAGTTGGAATTGCTGCAAGCGGCTGCTGTTGCCGGATTTATCGATGCGCCGGATGAAGCTGGTGATGCGCGGGTCGGTGGTATTGTTCGCCGCGGGCGCGTTGCTAATGGCGCTGCGCGTCCAGAGCGTGCAAGCGTTGTGGTTCTTTACGAGCGACCTGGTGTTCGTGCTGCTGTTTCCGCAACTGGTGTATGCGATTTTTGATCCCAAATCGAATCGCATCGGGTCGATGGTGGCGTTTTTTCTATCGCTCACGTTGCGATTGGGAGGCGGCGAACCACTGCTGGGATTGAAGCCGTTTATCCACTATCCGGAGATCTTCGCGGCGTTTCTTCCGGGGCGGTCCGAGGATTGGTACGATCCCGCAACAGGCGCGGTATTGTTTCCGTTCAAAACGCTGGCGGCCTCCGTTGGATTCGTGGTGCTGCCGCTGGTGTCGCGATTGACTGCACATTGGAAACCGGCGCGCGTGTTGGCGAATCTTGCGGACGAAGAAACACTGGCGGCGGGCGCGCGAAAAACCGCATGAAGGTGCTGGCGGCGTGGGCAGTGCATGGATTCACGGCGCTGGGGTTGGTGGCTGCGGCGGGCATTGCGGCTCTGGTGGTGGAAGGCGGCGATGCTGCATTTACGCACGCATTCGAATTGATGATTCTGGCGACGGCGATTGATGCGGTGGACGGTCCGCTGGCGCGTTACGCACGCGTCCAGGAAGTTCTGCCTGGGTTCGATGGAAGGCGATTAGACGATCTGATTGATTTCTTAAATTACACCTGTTTGCCATTGTTGCTGATCTGGCGGGCGGGTGTTTTGAGTGGCGGGGCGTCCTGGTGGCTGCTCGCGCCACTAGTGGCCAGCGCCTACGGATTTTCGCAGGCAGACGCTAAGACCGAAGGCGGTTATTTTCTGGGATTTCCGTCTTACTGGAATGTGGTGGCATTTTATCTATACTTTTTGAAGCTGGATGCTTGGTTGAGCTTGGGGATTCTGGTGGCGCTAGCGCTGCTTACTTTTGTGCCGCTTCGATATTTTTATCCTACGCAGCCGGGGCTTGGGAACCGTTTGGCGTGTGTTCTAGCGGCTATCTGGGGCGGGCTGCTGGTGCTGATTCTCATGCTGCCTCAGGAAATGCGCGAACCTTGGTTGCTAACCTCGTTAACGTTTCCGCTGGGTTATCTATTGTTTTCATGGTGGGTAAACTGGTCACAAAGGGCTAGGTAATGCCAGGGAAACCGATAGGCCGCAGCCAACGTCTTGTAAACGACACGGGAAGCGCGCCCCCTCGCCGTGGAGGGATCCAGAGCTTGCCTTTGACAGCCACTTCTACCACTGAAACGCTTTATCAAGATCGCGTGAATCCGCAGTGGGTGCGGTTGCTGAACGTGCTGCAGATGAACGTTCGCTATACGCGCTGTTTGGGGACGAAACTGTTTGCGGAAGACGGGCGGCGATTTGTCGATTTTTTATCGGGTTACTGCGTACACAACGTGGGACACAATCATCCCGGCGTGGTTCGGGCGCTGAAGGAAGAGTTGGACCGGAATGGTCCCGCGATGCTGCAGAGCCATGTGCCGGAGCTGGCTGGTGAATTGGCGGAGCAACTTTGTTCACGCGCCGGCAGACGTCTCAAGAAAGTGTTCTTCTGCAGTTCCGGCAGCGAGGGAGTGGAAGCCGCCATCAAATTTTCTCGAGCGCGGACCGGGCGCAATGGTTTGATCTACGCTAGTGGAGCGTTCCACGGGCTCACGTGCGGCGCGCTGTCGCTGATGGGCGATCCATTCTGGCGCGATGGATTCGGACCCATGCTATCCGGGACCGCGGAGGTTCCGTTCGGCGATCTGGATGCGCTGGAGCAGAAGCTGGCTACGCGGCAATTTGCAGCATTCATCGTGGAACCGGTGCAAGCGGAGGCGGGTATTCGCTTGCCGCCAGCCGGATATCTGGAATCCGCGCAGGCGCTGTGCCGGCGGTACGGCAGCCTTTTTGTATTGGATGAAGTGCAGACGGGCATGTATCGGACGGGAACGTTTCTAGCTTCCGAGAGTTTTCGCACGGATCCAGATATCGTGATTTTGGCGAAAGCGCTGAGCGGCGGGCTGATCCCTTGCGGCGCGGTTTTGATGTCGGATGAAGTTTATGACTCGGTATATGGATCGCTCAAGCGCGCCATTGTTCACACGTCGACGTTCAGTGAGAATGCTCTTGCCATGCGTGCTGGACTGGCAACTTTACAGGTCTTGGAACAGGAGCGTCTAGGTGAGCGCGCGGTGAGGATGGGAGACTATCTGCGCGATCGGCTGCGCCACAGCTTATCCGGATATGAGATGGTGAAAGAAGTTCGAGGCGTGGGGCTGCTCAATGGGATTGAGTTTACCGCGCCGCGGAAGCTATTATTGCGCGTTCCTTTTGAAGCTTTCATGAAGATTCATGCGGGGATGTTCGGACAGGTTGTGGTGATGCGGCTTTTCCGCGATCACGGATTTCTGACGCAGATCTGCGGGAATAACTTCATGGTACTGAAAGCGGCGCCGCCGTTGGTGGTGGAGGAGCGCGAGATTGACGCGTTCGCTGGCGCCTTGAAGGACGTGGTGGAGTCGATGCATTCGTCCAGCGCGTTTTGGACGGAGGCTTTGGGATTGGCGCGGCGGGTGATGGATGTTTGAGAAAAAGCACCGGCTCCTTTACGGTCGCGGTTCGGTTACGCTGCTGCTAGTTGCGCTGCCGTGCTTCGCTGGGTCGGTGACATCGATCCCGGTGGTGGAGTCGGGTTACCGGCAGATGTACAACCTGGATTTCGATGAAGCCCATAAGACCTTCGGCGCATGGGAGCGGGACCATCCTACAGATCCGATTGGAGTGGTATCCAACGCGGCCGCGTATTTGTTTGCGGAATTCGACCGGTTGAACATCTTGCACTCGGAGTTCTTCGTGGAAGACAGCGTGTTCCGCCACAGGCCGAAGGTAACGGCCGATCCGGCAGCCCGCAAGGCGTTCGATGCGGAGCTCGCGAAATCGCTCCAGCTCGCGGATTCCATCCTGGCGCAATCGCCCCACGACCCTGACGCGCTGTTTGGGAAGATCATGGCGCTGGGCCTGCGCGCCGATTTCATAGCACTGATCGACCGGCATTATCTGGACTCCCTGAACGTAATGAAGAGCAGCCGCTCGACGGCCGAGCAACTGCTGGCGATTGAGCCGGGTTATTACGACGCGTATCTGGCGGTGGGTGTTGAAAATTACATGCTTAGCCTCAAATCCGCTCCGGTGCGCTGGTTTCTACAGCTGAACGGGGCTGAAACGGATCGCGACCGCGGCATCCAAAATCTGCGCCTGACCGCCGAGAAGGGCCACTATCTGTGTCCCTACGCGCGGCTACTGCTGGCGGTAGCGGCGCTGCGCAATAAGGATAAGACGCAGGCTCGAGAGATCCTCAGCAAGCTGGCCGCTGAGTTCCCGCGTAACCGGCTCTATTCGGAAGAGCTGGCCCGACTTCAGTAGAATACTCAAATGACCATCGCGGGCGTGCAAAGCGCTTTACCCAAGCACCAATACGATCAGAGGGTTTTGCTATCGGCATTGCAACGGCATTGGGGGCCGAAGGTTGATAATCCAGTCTTCATGGAACGGCTGCAGGCTCGCGTGGGCGTCAACACGCGGCATCTGGCGCTTCCACTGGAAGAATATTACGAGCTGAAGACTTGGGGGAAAGCCAATAACCACTGGATTGATGTGGCGACGGAGCTGGGCGAGAAGGCGCTGTGTGGGGCGCTGACGCGGGCGGGCTTTGCGACGTCGGACCTGGGCGCGATCTTCTTCGTTTCCATCACCGGAATTTCCAGCCCTTCTATCGACGCGCGGCTGATCAACCGGATGAGCCTGCCGGTGAACATCAAACGGGTTCCCATTTTTGGATTGGGATGCGTGGCGGGTGCGGCGGGCATATCGCGCGCGGCCGATTACGTTCGGGCTTATCCCAAGCAAGTGGCCGCGGTGCTGGCTGTGGAACTTTGCTCGCTTACGCTGCAGCAGGAAGACCTATCTGTTGCGAATCTAATTTCCTCGGGGCTGTTTGGCGACGGCGCGGGCGCGGTGCTGGTGGCGGGAGCGGAGCGCGAATCGGAGGGTCCTGAAATCCTGGCCACGCGATCAGTGTTCTATCCGAATTCCGAGCACGTCATGGGGTGGGATATTTCCGAGAAAGGTTTTCGAATTGTGTTGTCGCGCGAAGTGCCGGAAGTAGTGCATGATCACCTGGCATCCGACGTCGATGCGTTCTTAGAAGACGAAGGGCTCTCGCGTTCCGATATTGGAAGCTGGATACTGCACACCGGCGGTCCGCGGGTGTTGGAAGCGACCGCCACGGCACTGGACCTTCCGGAAGATGCGTTGGCCGCATCGTGGGAGTGCCTGCGCCGGACGGGAAACTTGTCGTCGGCATCGGTATTGTTGGTGCTGGAAGAAGTGATGATGCGGCGGCGTCCCAAGGCGGGAACGCACAGTATTCTGGCGGCGATGGGGCCGGGTTTTTGTTCCGAATTGGTCTTATTGAGGTGGTAGTTTGACTGCAATCCCGGACAAAACGGATGTTCTGGTGGTGGGCGGTGGACCGGCTGGGCTTGCGGCAGCGATTGCTGCACGCGCGAAGGGCTTCGATGTCACGGTGGTGGATGGAGCGCATCCACCCATCGACAAAGCTTGCGGCGAAGGCTTGATGCCGGATTCGTTCGGCGCGGTGCACCGGCTGGGTATCCGGCTGGATATGGAACAATCGTTCGCATTCCGCGGGATCCGTTTTCTGGGCGAGGGCGCGTCGGTGGAGGCGAATTTTCCCAGCGGATCTGGGATTGGGATACGGCGTCCCTGCCTGCATCAGGCGCTGATCGATCGTGCTCATGAGGCGGGCGTGACGATACTGTGGGGAACGCGCGTGGTTGGGTTGACCGACGGCGGCGTGGCACTGGACGGGCACAGCATCCGATGCCGCTGGGTGGTTGGCGCGGATGGACAGAACTCCCGGGTTCGACGCTGGGCGGGTTTGAATGGCGCACGTCACGAATCGTTCCGCTTTGGATTCCGGCGGCACTATCGCATATCGCCGTGGACCGATTACATGGAGATCTACTGGGGTTCCGGATCGCAGATGTACGTAACGCCGGTAAACCGGGAGGAAGTTTGCGTGGTTTTGATCACGCGCAATGCGCACCTGCGGCTGGAGCAGGCGCTGCCGCAATTTCCGGATCTGAGCCGGAGGTTGGATGGTGCACCGGCTTCCACACCTGAGCGGGGTGCGGTAACGGCATCGCGCAGCTTGCGGCGAGTCTTTCGAGGACGCACCATTCTGATCGGCGATGCATCGGGATCGGTGGATGCGATCACGGGTGAAGGCTTGTCGCTTTCATTTCACCAGGCCATTGCGCTCGGTGACGCACTGGCGGCGGGCGACCTTGCGGCTTATCAAAGTGCGCATCGGCGGTTGGCGCAACGTCCGCACTTGATGGCGAAGCTGATGCTGTCGCTCGACCGCTTTCCAAGCCTGCGCCGGCGCGTATTGCGCGCGCTTCAATCGGACCCGGAGATCTTCGCCAATATGCTGGGGATGCATGTGGGGGTCGTCTCGCCGGGGGATTTTCTGATGCACGGGATGTTGCCTTTGGGGCGCCACATGCTGAGTGCGTCTTGATTTTGGCCGCGAATGAACGCGAATAAACGCGAATGCTGAAGATCGTTGTGGGGTTAGTTTGCGCGGGGGCTCTGGCTGGCGCTGAGACGGTGCTGGAACTCAATCCGGCTAAGACTGAGATCGCGTTCATGGTCGACTCGACGCTGCATACGGTGCATGGGACGTTCAAGCTGAAGCGCGGCAGTATTCGATTCGATCCGGAGACTGGGAAGGCCTCGGGCGAGATTGTGATCGATGTTCCTAGCGGTACGAGCGGCGGTGGAATGCGCGATAAGCGCATGCAGAAGGAGATCCTGGAGAGCGCGAAATATCCGGAAGCTGTTTTTATTCCGGATCGCGTGGACGGGCGCCTGGCGGCGCAGGGGCCATCGGAAGTGGATGCGCATGGAACGATCCGGATTCACGGGGCGGAGCATGAGTTGACGCTGCATTTTCAGGTGATGGCGGAAGGCGGTCAGTACACGGCGTCCACGCACTTTACCATTCCGTATGTGCAGTGGGGCATGAAGAATCCGGGTAACTTTGTGCTGAAGGTTGGGGATAAGGTAGAGGTCGAAGTGAAGGCCGCTGCAAGTTTAGGCCGCGAATGAACGCGAATGAACGTGAATTTATTGCTGATCGCATTCGCCGGTACGGTTTCCGGACGCAATGTCGGATCCGGTTTTCAAGACGGTGCGCTGCTGCTAACTACAATCTGGCTGGCCGGGCCCGCGACGAAAACGCGTTTGCCGCTTATTCCGCTGCCGCAGCCGGCGCGCAGGTCTACACTGGTGAGCCGTCTGCCTCCGCGTCGCTAGCGATCTTTCGGGCGCATGGGTATTCAATCCAAGACTTCTTCGCTTTTTGGATCTTGAACAATATCCCGCAGGAGAAACGGCGCGGCACGCTGACTGAGGACAAGTTCCGTCAATTGGTAGATCGCGTGGTAGGTTACGAGAACCAGTTGCTGGGAACCGCGACGGGCTTCACCACTGCGGACTTCGCGGCGTGGTACGCGAAGAACATGCAGACTCCGCACGCGTTTCTGGACATCGCGCAGGAGGATACTAGCCCCAACTCTTCGCCAGGCTCATCCAAGACGCTGTTGCATACTCTCTCTGCCCTGAGCACGACGGCGCGCGACGAAAACATCGTCGCCACCATCAAGACGGCGATCGAGAATCACAGCCGAGTGCTGGTGGTCTACGGCGCCTCGCACTTGGGTTTCGAGTGGGAGGAACTTGTGCGGTTTATGGGGATGCCGAAAAAGACGAAGCCATTTTAGGCCACGGATGAACACGGATGGACACGGATACTGAAAAAGCAGCGCTAAGCTTTGGCTGGTATGGTCCAATCCGCTGGGACCTGGCCTTCGGGTAGCAGTTCACCTTTTTCCAGGTGGCGGGCTTTGGTGGCGAAGTGGGCGGCGTGCGGGTCGTGCGTGACCATTACTATGGTTTTGCCGAATTCTTTGTTCAGGCGCGAGAGCAGGGTCAGGACATCCTGGGCGGATGTGGCGTCCAGGTTTCCGGTGGGTTCGTCGGCGAGGATCAGGTCGGGATCGGTTACAATGGCGCGCGCGATGGCCACGCGCTGCTCCTGGCCGCCGGAGAGTTGGCGCGGCAGGTGATGCATACGGTCGCCTAATCCCACCAGATTTAGCGCAGTCTCGGCGTGCTCCATGCGCTCTTTCTTTTTGAGGTTGGTGAGCTTGAGCGGGAGCTCCACATTTTCGACGGCGCTGAGGACTGGAATCAGGTTGAAGGATTGGAATACGAAGCCGATGTGGGCGTTGCGCCAATGCGCGATGGCGCGGTCGCTCAGCGTCCGGAGGTTTTCACCGAGCACCAGAATCTCGCCGCCCGTGGGACGGTCCATGGCCGCGATCAGGTGCAGCAAGGTGGATTTGCCGGAGCCGGAGGGTCCCATCAGCGCGACAAACTCGCCGCGGGAGATGGTGATGTCCACGTCCTTCAGCGCAACGACATGAAATTCGTCGCGGATGAATTCCTTCGTCAACTGCTTGGTTTGAATTACGGTCTCGGACATGTGTTTTAAGTTTTAGGGCGAACGCGCTGCCCGTCCTTCAAATCCGCGGGCGGATTGGAAATAATGTCTTCCCCGCCGATCAGGCCGTCGGCGATTTGAACTGCTCCTTGCGAAGTGGTTCCACTGACCTTTACTGCTCTTCGGACGGCCTTTCCGTTCACGACTACGAATACGGCATTATCCTTCACCGTGGAGGCGGGCACAACAACGATCGGCTTGGCTTCCACTTGGTTTTTGCCGGACTTTTCAGTGGAATAAAACGCGACGCTCGCGTTCATTTCGGGCCGCAGATAATCGTCCGGATTGATGACCTTCACTTTTACTTGCACGGTGGCTTTCTGGCGATTGGCTTCGGGGGAGATCTCGCGAATCGCACCCTCATATTTACGGTCGGGATACGCATCGGTGGTGACGATGCCGGGCTGGGTGGAGTTGAGTTTGCCGAAATCGTTCTGGTTGATATCCAGCTCCACATCCAGCTCGCGCAAATTTGCCATGGATACGACATAGCCCTTGGCGCCCTTGTCGCCGACGAATCCGGTGGTGACGAATTCGCCCTTTTCAACGTTGCGCTCAAGAATTGTGCCGTCGATAGGGGCGCGGATCACAGTGTTATCGAGCTGGACCTGGTTGTAGTCGAAAGTGCCCTGAGCTTGATTCACCTGGGCGCGGAGAGCATCGATCTCTTCCTGGCGCGGGCCCAGGCGGACTAATTCAAACGCGCGGTCGAAGGAGGCAACTTTCGCGACAGCGCCGTCGTAGCGGGCCTGTGCGTCGTCCAAGGCTTGCGTGGAAAGAACTTTTTGGTGAACCAGGTCACGCGTGCGTTCGAGCGTGACGCGGGCGTTTTCCTGGTCGGCTTTGGCTTGTTCCAGATCGGCCTTGGCCTTGGCGATTTCCTCAGGGCGCGAACCATGCTCGGCTTCCGCAAACTTGGCCTTCAGCATTTCGAGATTGCCCTTGGATTCCAGCAAGTGGGCGCGATATTCGTCGTCTTCCAGACGCACCAACACGTCGCCGGCTTTTACTTTGTAGCCCTTGTCGACGCCGATCCAGGAGACTTTGCCGACCACTTTGGCGGCCAGCTCTATTTTGTGCGCGGCTACGATGTAGCCAGTGGCATTCAAGATGACGGCGCCGCCGCCAGTTGCCAGTGGTGCGGCCGCGTGAACACGCACGATGTCAACGCCGGTGGCCTCGGTGAGCTTGGCATAGATGAAGCGCGCAGCACCCAGCAGCACGAAGATGGCTACGCCGGCGACGATCCAGCGCACCGCCCAGGGGGAAGGCTCATGGGTCCGGCGCTTTTCGCGGTCAATCTGAAGATTTTTGAGTTCCGTTGGCATGGTTTATCAAATCTCGCGAAGCGCGTCCATATTTATCAAATCTCGCGAAGCGCGACCAGGATTTCCTTTCTCGCGGCCATGCGGGCGGGGAAGAGTCCTCCGACGGCTCCCATGACAATGGCAAAAGTAATTCCAATCAGCATGATCTCGGGACTCACGCGGAAATTGAAAGCGATCTCGCTAAACGTTACAAAGCTGCCGATTCCAGTGGTGATGTTATTGAGCGGGAGTACAAGCAGGCAGCCCACCAAGCCGCCCAGCACCG
>JBEKJJ010000067.1:0-31269 GCA_050011295.1 Bryobacteraceae bacterium | reverse complement strand
TCGAAGTAGATTCAATGCGCAACTTTCCCGGAGTCGAGACAGCTATCTTCACCAGCATCTCGACGCGGGATGGTAGGGGCCCTCCCACATCAATGACGGCGCGTTGATCCACCAGGTACGATCTGTGGTGCAGCAGCACCTCGCTGGTTTGCTTTAGCAGCGTTCGTGCGTCAGGTGCTTCTTGAGCGAATGCCAGCAGGCAAAACACAGAGACCATCTGAATGAATTTCATCATTCGCTCCTTAATTGACCGCGCGCCGCAGCTTGCGCCAGTTCGTCGCAGCGATTATTGTCGGCGTGCGAAGCGTGACCCTTGGTCCATTGCCATTCGATTTTGTGCCGCGACACCTGTTCGTCCAGGTCGTGCCACAGATCCTGATTCACCACGGGCTTTTTGGCCCCCGTTTGCCAGCCGTTTCTTTTCCATTTGTGAATCCACTCGGTGATTCCGTTCTTCACGTAGTTGGAATCGGTAATGATCTCCACTGTGCAGGATTCCTTCAAGGCGCGCAGTCCCTCTACGGCCGCCTGCAATTCCATCCGGTTATTTGTGGTTTGCGGCTCGGAAGCCCAACCGCCCGGCCCGGGATTGCCGATACACGATCCGTCCGTGATGATTTGGACGTTCTTCATCGGCCCGTCAGGCGGTAACTGCCTGGAGCTCTCGCTCGAAAAAAGCATCCACTTGCTCCAGAATTTGAGAGGCCTCAGAGGCCCGATAGATTTCCACCCGAAGTTTCGATCCGTTGCGGACGCCGTGGGTGAAGTAAGTGGCAAACTGTTTCATCTTGCCCACCGCGTCCGGCATTGCGCGATCGCAAAGCATGCCGTAGTAAGTGCGCATGATTTCATAACGCTCGCGCTCGGCTGGAATATCGTAGGTCCCGGTCTCGACATACTGCTGAATCTGCCGGAAGATCCATGGATTGGAAGACGCTGCCCGGCCAATCATGACAGCGTCGCAGCCAGTCTCCGCAGACATTCGAACTGCATCCTCCGGCGTCAGGATGTCGCCGTTGCCGATCACCGGGATGCCGCTGACGGCGGCCTTCACTTCGGCAATGCGCGTCCAATCCGCCTTACCGCTGTAACCTTGCTCGCGCGTTCTAGGATGCAACGCAACGGCTTGCAGGCCGCAATCCTCAGCGAGCTTCGCCATCCGGACCGACACCAGCTCCTGATCGTTCCAGCCAGCGCGGAATTTCATAGTCAACGGAATCGAAATCGCTGCACGAACTTTCTGAAGAATGTTCTCCACCAGCGGCAGGTCGCGGAGGAGCCCCGAACCACCATTGCATTTCACGACTTTATTGACAGGGCATCCGAAGTTGATATCCACTATGTCGAAGCCGAAGTCCTGGCAAGCCTTGGCGGCGTCGGCCATCACCTGCGGATCGGAGCCGAAGAGTTGCGCGGAAATAGGATGCTCTTCCGGCTCGAAGTAAAGATAACGGAAAGTACGCGTGGGTTTTCTGGATTTGAGCGAAGCAATCACTCCATGCGAGCTGGTGAACTCGGTCATGATCAACCCGCAGCCGCCTTGGTTGCGAATCAGCCGCCGGAAGACCGTGTCGGTAACGCCCGCCATGGGTGCCAGCACAGTAGCCGGGGCCACGCGGATGTTGCCGATCCGGAATTCGCTCGGAAATCGCATGTATGAACCATTTTAGCGATTCGCGCCTGGAAACGTAAACAGCGACAGCTGCGTTTAAATATTGAGGGGATTAGCATGAATTCGAAGATCCTGATCGCGTTCATTGCGGGCGCGGTAATTGCCTCTGGGATTGTGTACATGGCGGTGAAGGAAGAAGCACCGCCCAAGGCGGCAGTGGTTTCGGCTGACGTTCCGCGGCCTGCCCCTCCGCCGGCAGCGCTTCCTGTGGCCGTGACGGCTCCAGCCGCGCCCGAGCCGGTGCGATTAACTCCTACGCCGCACCGCGAAAAACCCTCGCCCATGCCGCCCGCCGTTCACCAGGAGATCCGCCGGGAACGGCCGGTGACCATCGCCCGAATCCAGGATCCACCGCCGCGCCCGGAAACGCCCGCGCGCGACCCGTTGCCCCCGGTAGAAGCTCAGATTCCGAATGAGCCACCGCAGCCTCCGCCCGCTCCGTCGCCCGTTTCTCAGCAGCCAGCATCGCCGCCTGAAGATGCTCCACCCGCGCAGCCGCCGCCAGACGTAAGAGTGCCGCAGACTGTGACCATCGCTGCTGGAACGCTGCTGCCCGTGCGGATCGGCGAAACAATTTCCGCCTCCCATTACCAGGCTGGCGATAGCTTTCTGGCAACGCTGGACCGGCCGCTGGTAGTGGATGGATGGATCATCGCCGAAAAGGGCTCGAGGCTGGAGGGCCGCGTGGTGGAAGCGGAGCCGGGCGGCCGAGCGAATAACGCATCGCGTTTGAGGATCGAACTGGTGAAGCTATCCACCGCGGATGGCCAGCATGTCCAGATCCGGACTGATCCGTATAAGAAAGACGCAGGAAGTTCCGCCGGGAGTGATGCAGCCAAAGTGGGCGTGGGCGCCGTGCTGGGCGCTGCGATAGGAGCGGCGGCGGGCGGCGGCAAGGGTGCGGCCATCGGTGTTGGAGCGGGAGCCGCGGCCGGTGTGGCGGGCGTTGTGCTTACGCGCGGCAAACCGGCCGAGATTCCGGTAGAATCGCGGATTAGTTTCCGGATGGCGAATCAGGTCACCATCACCGAACGCCTGAATTGATTCCCACATCAAGTACAATCGTGGGATGGAGAGTTCCCGGCGCAATTTCTTTCTTTCCCTTCCAGCTCTAGCGGCATTGCCCGCTTCCTGGGCTGCGTTCGCCACTGCCTTGCGTGCCGCGCCCAGCTCGCCGGATAGCGAGGCCTACTGGTCGCTGGTGAAGCGCCAGTTTCCCCTCGCGGACGATCTGATCTATTTGAACGCCGCCAATGTGTGCCCGGCCTCGCGGCCAGTGCTGGACCGGCATGCTGAGTTCATGCGCGATTTCCAATCCAATCCGTCGTTCCAGAATCGCGCGAAATACGAAGCCATGCGGGAACGGTTGCGTGACAAGCTGGCCGGCATGCTACGCGTGACTTCCGACGAAATAGCCATTACACGCAACACCAGCGAAGGCACCAACATCGTGGTGAAGGGCGTGGATTTGAAGCCGGGCGACGAAGTTCTGATTACCGATCACAATCATCCTTCGAATAATGATTCGTGGAAGGTCCGCGCCCAACGAGAAGGCCTTACCGTAAGCAGTCTTACTGTTCGCGTACCGGCAGCGAGCCGCGAGGAGCTGATTTCGCAAATTGAGAAGGCCATAACACCACGGACCCGCGTAATCGCTGTCACCCACGTCACCAGTACCACCGGGATCATGTATCCAGCGCGTGAAATCGCCGAGATGGCCCGCCGGCGCGGGATTTGGATGCATCTCGACGGCGCGCAGAGCTTTTCCGCTCTCGATGTCAACTTGAAGGAGATCGGCTGCGATTCGTATTCCGCCAGCGCGCACAAATGGCTGATGGGTCCGCTCGAAGCCGGGGTTCTATATGTCCGATCAGACCGGATTCCCAGCGTCTGGCCATCCATCGTCACCGCCGGATGGACGGATCATCTGAAGGGAGCGCGGAAACTGGAGGTTTATGGCCAGCGCGATGATCCCAGGATCGTGGCGCTGGAATCGGCCTTGGATTTTGCGCAGTTGATCGGCGTGGGTGCCATCGAATCGCGCATGCGTTTTCTGGCAACGTCCTTGAAAGAGCAACTCTCGCAGATCCCGGGTGTCCGCCTGAAAACCAACCTGGAACCGGAGCTTTCGGGCGGCGTAGTAAAGGCCGACATCAGCCGCGTGCCGACCAAGCAGGCCTACGACGCGCTATGGAACCAGCATCGGATTTCGATCGCCATGACGCCCTCCGGAGATTCACAAGGCTTGCGTTTTTCGCCGCACATTTACAACTCGCGGGAAGAGATCCAGCGGGCAGCGGAGGCGGTCAAAGCTCTGGCATCGTAGCCTGTGGCGCATCTGAATCCTACGGGCCGGTTTTCCTCGCGCGTCGATGACTATTCGCGCTACCGTCCTTCCTATCCGCCGGAGATCGTCGCGTTGCTCGAACACGAATGCGGGCTCAATACTAATTCCACCGTTGCGGACGTCGGTTCAGGAACCGGATTGTTGTCGAAACTGTTTCTCGATTTCGGCTGCAGCGTGATCGGAATCGAGCCGAATCGCGAAATGCGTGAGGCAGGCGACCGATTCCTGGCGCAATATTCAAAATTTGCCGGTGCAGAGGCGCGCGCAGAGCAAACCGGCCTGCCGGATTCGAGCGTGGATCTGGTTACAGCAGGGCAAGCGTTTCATTGGTTCGATGCGCCCTCGGCTCGCAAAGAATTTGAACGGATTCTGCGGCCCCCGAAATGGGTGGCGCTGGTTTGGAATGAGCGAGAAGTCGCTGGAGGATTTCTGAGCGGCTACGAGCATTTATTGCACCGGTACGCGCCCGACTATCGCCGCGTGGATCATCGCCAGATTGGCCCGGAAAAAGTCACCGAGTTTTTCGGCCACCGCGAGTGGAAGCTCGCCACGTTCGGCAACATCCAGGAATTCGATTTAGCCGGCGTACTCGGCCGGTTGCGCTCGTCCTCGTATGCGCCGCATCCGGGAGACGCCGCGTATGAGCCAATGATGACGGAGTTAACTCAGCTCTTTGAAACCCATCACCAGAGCGGGAGCGTGGCTTTTCTTTACCGGACCAACCTGTACTACGGAACGGTCTAGCGCATCTTGCGGAGTTTCTCGACCGCCCCGTTCCGAGCCGCGACCGGAAGGAAGCGATACCAGCACCGGACGGGGCTGGCATTGCTCCGCGACGCAACTAGGTTTCGACGGGAACGACGTAGGACAAGCCTCCGGCTTGTCCAAGAGGCAAGTCGGAGACTTGCCCCACGGTGTGTCACACTGGAATTTCCATGGCTTGGTTCACTCGTAACAAACCTTCCCTGAATCCGGAGGAAGGCGGGCGGCGCGTCCGCACTGAAGGACTGTGGTTGAAATGCGAACACTGCGGTCAGATCATCTGGCGGAAGGCTCTCGAAGACAACCTTCAAGTTTGCCCGAAATGCGACCATCATTACCGCATCGATGCCCGCACGCGTTTGGCGCTGCTGTTCGATGGCGGCCGGTTCCAGGGATTCGACACCGAACTTACCTCCACCGATCCACTCCACTTTGTCGATTCGAAGACCTATAAAGCGCGGTTGGCCGCGGTTCAGAAATCCACGCACCTTCGCGACGCCATCATCTCAGCAGCGGGCACTTTGAACGGCCGCCAGGTTCACATCTGCGCGCTGGAGCTGAAGTTTATCGGCGGCAGCATGGGTACGGTTGTGGGTGAAGTGATCACGCGCGCCATTGAGCGTTCGCTCGAACATAACATTCCTTTGATCATCGTGTCCGCGTCCGGCGGCGCACGCATGCAGGAGGGCGCGGTCAGCCTGATGCAGCTCGGAAAGATCTCCGCCGCACTGATGCGATTGGACGATGCGAAAGTTCCCTACATCAGCCTGCTCACCGATCCCACCACCGGTGGCGTTACAGCTAGTTTTGCCATGCTAGGCGATCTGAACATCGCGGAGCCCGGCGCGCTGATCGGCTTCGCCGGGCCCCGCGTCATCGAGCAAACCATCCGCCAGAAGCTTCCAGATGGTTTCCAGACCAGCGAATTCCTGTTGCAGCACGGTTTTCTGGACACCGTGGTGAAACGCGCGGAGCTGAAGGATTATCTCGGCCGCGCGCTGGATTTCTTTTTGGTATGAGTTACCCCGAACAGTACAAAACGGCGTTGCTTGAAGCCATTGACCACATCGATATCGCACGCGTGGATCAAGCTATCGAATGGTTCCGCGAGGCACGCGACGCCTCCAAGGGCATCTTCGTTTGCGGAAATGGAGGCAGCGCTTCAACGGCTACGCACTTCACCTGCGATATGGTGAAGGGCGCCAGCCACAATCGCGATTCCCGTTTTCGAATCATGTCGCTGGCGGATTCGCTCGCCACACTCACCGCCTATTCCAACGACGCCGGCTATGACACCGTCTTCGTCGAGCAATTGAAGAACTTCGCCGAGCCGGGCGATCTGGTGATGTGCATCAGCGGGTCCGGCAATTCACCCAATGTTCTGCGCGCGATGGAATACGCCAATTCCATCGGCTGTAAGACGCTCGCGCTCACCGGCCGCGATGGCGGCAAGCTGGGACCGATGGCGCAGCTTAACATTCAAGTGCCGGTACCGCACATGGGCCGGATAGAAGACGCGCATATGACCGTCTGCCATATGATCGCTTACTACTTCATGGAAAGCTGAGGAACGGTTATTCGGTTGTTCAGTTATTCGGTTCTTCGGTTCTAAAGCCGGATGGTCATCTTACCCACGCCGTCCGAATAGCTTTCGCACAATTCGAACGCGGCCTGGATTCCTGAGACCGGCCGTTCGTGCGTCAGTAGCGGGGCAAAGCGCTTCGGCTCGCTTTCGAGCAGACGCGACGCTGTTTCGGAATCGTGATTCGAGCGGCGCACGCTGAGTAAGGCAAGCTCCTTGCGCCGCATGATGTGGAAAGCCAGATTCACGTGGTCCTGAGCTGGAATCCCGGTCACTATTACGCGGCCGGCGTTGCGCGCCGCGTGCAGGCATTGGTTGATGGTGTCGCCCTGCGCCGCGCAGTCGATGGCGATGTCGACGCCGCGGTCCGCGGTGTCGTGTAAGATTTCGCGCGTCGGATCCACCGCCGAGGGATCGATCACCGCATCCGCGCCCATCGCCCGCGCGAGTTCGCGGCGAGCGCTGACAGGCTCGACCGACCAGATCCGCCGGATTCCGGATAGCTTCAGCATAGCGACGGTCAATAGCCCAATGGGTCCTGCGCCGAATACTACCGCCGTCTCACCCGCACGCGGCTCAGCGAGATGCATGGAATGCAGAATTACCGCCAGTGGTTCCACCAGCGCGCCCTCCGCATCGCTCAAATTCTTCGCCAGCGGTAACAAATTTCGCGCCGGCAGATTGACCAACTCCCGAAAGAATCCCGGCTCGGCCGGCATGCTCATGAACCGGATGTTCGCGCACACGTTATGGTGGCCGGTCATGCACTGCTCGCAGTGGTAGCAATATAGAGCCGGCTCTAAAATAGCCCGATCGCCCACCGACCAACCCGAGACACCGGCTCCTGTCTTCACCACAATTCCAGCCGGCTCGTGACCCAGCACCATGGGATAGACGCAGCGCGCGCCGCCGATACCTCCGTCGGAGAAGTAATGCAGATCGGATCCACAGATGCCTACCGCTTTCACCGCAACCTGAACCTGGCCAGGCTCAGGGTCTGAGACAGAGGGAACGTCCTTGACGTGAAACTGGTGAGGAGCGGAGAGTTCGGCTACAAGCACTATTCCGGTTTCTTGAACAGGTTGTCGAAAGCGGCGCGAGCGTCGTTGGGGTTGCGCGGTGCCGGTTGGACGGGGGTGGAATGGTTATTCATGGGCGCTGCATCGCGCGCCACGGTAACTCGCGGCTCAAACAACGCACATTCGTTGGCTTGATCCTTAACCGGAATTCTTGCCGGAATGGGTTTCAAGCATTGAAAACGGGTGGAAGGCTCGAAGTTCGCGCATTGCTTGCAACAGTGCAGCGCGGAGCCGCACTTGGGACACTTACCCTTCCAATCCACGCTCGGCGGCAATGCGGTGGAACAGTTGAAACAGCGCGCCGCCACTACGTTCTGCAAAAGCCGGGGGAGGCGCGGGCCGGTAACGTCGATCGGCGGGCGAGGGCCGTTCGGTTTAGGCCGGTCTCCTAGCGGGCGATCCCTGGACTCGCGGCCGTTCTCCATATATCCGCGCTGTTTGTATTTACGATCGTCGTCCATGTGTCTAATCGACTCCTGGAATTCGGGCTTTCGCACCGCCACCTGCTTGAGGTGGTCCGCTACGGTTCATAGATGTGTAGTTCGTAGGATCAATCGGAGGAATGCCGCGGGAACCGGCAAGGCAACCTTCGTAAGTTAAACCAGTGTGACGAACCCGCGTGCGTCTACATAACCTATGTACCACGAAAAACTCTCGGAAGCTACAGAAAACTGGTAGCTATCCCGTTACAGCCTGATGAAACCGCGTAATTATACTAGCCGTATTAATCGGCGCTCCACTTCAGCAAAGCGTTACAGGGCCTTGTAAGGGGATCGTCGTAATGATTAGGACTGATTCGTAGCGAGTACCCTAGCCTTCCCGTTTGGTGAGGCACGAACTCCCTCAGGAACACGTACGAATTCCCCTGCTGCTCCACCGACGGAAGACTCATCACTTGGGTTTCCTCGAGATTTCCATTCACTCCCACGCGTCCGATCACTGCTTCCACCCGCACATCTTTGGGTGTGAGACCCGCGAGATTCACGACGGCACGCATGGGGATGGGGCGCCCGGTCAACACGGAAACATCGGGACCTGGGCCAACCTCCAGGAAACTAACATTATCCCACACTTTCTCAACCTCTTCGTTCCAGCGCGCCCGCGCTCGGGCCGGATCAAAGCGGTCCCTGGATACCTCCAGATAGGCCTGATGGGCAGGCTCGTACAATTGCGCCATGTACTCACCCACCATCCGCTGACAGTTGAACTGCGGACTGAGATGAATGAGCGACTGCTTCATGCGGCGCACCCAATCCCCGGGAACGCCTTCTTCACGGTCCTGATAGTACATCGGCACAATTTCGTTTTCCAATATGGAGTAGATAGCACGGGAATGAACTTCGTCCTGGTCATCGGAGTACGGCTCCCGGTCGCCGATGGCCCAACCACCCGAAATTTCGAAGGCTTCATCGAACCAGCCGTCCAGTATGCTCAGGTTGAGCACACCATTGATTCCGGCTTTCATGCCGCTGGTGCCGCAGGCCTCTTCACCGCGGCGTGGATTGTTCATCCACAGGTCGACGCCTTGCACCATCTCACGCGCAACCTCGATGCTATAGTCCTCCACGAAAACAATATGCTTGGATAATTCCGGATTGCGGGAAAGCTGGACGATCTCGCGGATCAAGGTCTTGCCCGGCAAATCCTTGGGATGCGCCTTACCGGCGATCACGATCTGCACCGGCCGCTCGCGATTGGTGAGCAGCCGTTTCAGCCGCTCCACGTCCCGAAACAGCAGCGTGGCTCTTTTATAGGTGGCGAATCTCCGCGCAAAACCGATGGTGAACGAATCCGGCTCCAGCACGTCCGCCAGCCGCCGTTGCTCGGCCGCCGAGGCTTTCCGCGCCAATGCCGCTGTCACCACGCGCTCCCGCACGAAGGTCACCAGGTTGCGTTTCCGGCGGCGATGCGCCTCCCACAGCTCTTGGATGGGGATGTCATCCACCAGGTCCCAGATCTTCGAATCGGAATATCGCTCGCGCCAGTCCGGCTGGAGATATTGATCGTAGAGCTGGGCCAGGTCGCCATTCAGCCAGGTGGGCAGATGCACGCCGTTGGTCACCGAGGTGATAGGAACCTCCCAGACTGGCAGTTTCGGCCACAGTTCCTGCCACATTTCTTGGGAAACCTGACGATGCAGACAGCTCACCGCATTGCGGAATGCAGCCGCTTTGATGGCCAGGATTGCCATCGAAAACGGCTCCTGATGATTTTCGGAACGGAACCGCCCCAGGGACAGGAATTTATCAAACGGCACGCCACTGTCGCGGCAATATTCGCCGAAGTATTCGTACATCAGGCCGGGATCGAAGAGGTCGATGCCCGCCGGAACGGAGGTATGGGTTGTGAATACGCTGTTGGAACGGCAAGCTTCAAACGCTTCATCGAACGATAGCTTCTGTTCCTCAATCAGAAGGCGCATCCGCTCCATGGCCAGGAACGCGGAGTGGCCTTCGTTCATATGCCATACCGTTGGCTTAAGATTCAACGCGTGGAGCGCGCGCAGCCCGCCGATCCCGAGCACGATCTCCTGCCGGATGCGCGTCAGGATATCGCCGCCATATAACTGGTCGGTGATTTCGCGATGCTCCTGCTGGTCGTTTTCCGGAATGTTGGTGTCGAGCAAGTATAGCTTCACCCGGCCCACATCCATGAACCAGACTTTTATGCGAACCTTCCCAGTCGGGAGCTTGACGTTGACCATCAGGTCCTGGCCCTGATCGTTCTGAACCGGACGCACGGGAAGCGTGTAGAAATCGTTGACTGGGTTGCGCTCCTGTTGCCAACCATCCGGATTCAGCGCCTGCTGCAGGTAACCCTTTTGATAAAGCAAGCCGACGCCTACCAGCGGCATCCCGGCGTCGCTCGAGGCTTTCAAATGGTCGCCCGACAGTACTCCCAGGCCGCCGGAATAGATGGGCATACATTCCACTAGCCCATACTCCATCGAGAAGTAGGCGATCAACTGATCCCCTGCTGGCTCAGACCGCTCCAGGTAGGTGTTGTATCGCTCGCAGGCTCCGCGATAAGCCGCCAGGAAGCGCGGATCTGCCGCTGCCCGATCCAGCGTCGCTTGCGGGACGCGCCCCAGCATGAGTACCGGATTGTGCCCCGAGTTCTTCCATAGAATTGGATCCAGTCGCCGGAATATGGACCGGATGCTGTGATTCCAGCTCCATTGAAGGTTATAGGCCAGATCGCTCATCCGCGAAATCGCAGGCGGAAGCGCTGGCCGGACAAGGAACTCCTTAACTGGTTGAATCTGAAAGGGCATGTACTAGATCGTGACTCTCAAATATATCACCAAGCGATGCCTGGCTCTAGATCCATGGACGTACCAAAAGTACTACCATACACAAACTCAGTGGATTACGAGGCATTAATTTCTCTTCAGTCGATCCACCGAACTCGACCTACTCTCTAATCGGCAGAGTTCGGCTGAAGGTCTACGCGCTACGCCAGAAGATGTTGAAAACAGCGTGAAAAAACCTTTGCTACGATTGCGGACCGCGATGCTTTGCCTGCTCCATCGCAATCTCGTTGACGTGTGCCAGCGTCTTCGAGCCCGAGGCGCCTTCGATGGCCCGAACCGCGATTTCCTGCACCTGCTTCTTGGCATCGTCCATTTGCTTTTGCATCTCCGCGAGCTGTGCATTCTGCCGCGCTACCAGATCCTCCAGCGTCTTGATTTGCAGTTCGGCGAGACGCCGGTCCGATTCAGACTCCTTCTTCAACAGAAGCGCCTGCTGGTCGGCTTGCTGCTTCGCCTCCTTGGCCGCCTGCCCGGTAGCTTGCTGCACCTCGCGCTGCAGGCGAGCGGGGAAATCAGCTGCCTCCTTCCGGAGACGGGAGAGCTCTTCTTCGCGCTCAGCGAGCGCGGCTTCCCGCTGGCTCCAGGCCTTCTCAAGCGTCTGCTGGCGCTCCTGATTCTCTTTCTCGCGCAGGCGGAACTCTTCGTCGTACTTATCCTGGGCGCGCTTTCGCTCCTGGTTTTTCTTGTACTCGTAATCGTCGATCTCGCGCTGCCGCTGTTTCTTGAGCGCATCTTCCTGTTCCTTCCGCTCACGCTCCGCGGTCTCGACGTTTTCTTCCCAGACTGACCTTTGCGTCGCAATCTCACTTTCGAGCTGCTGCTTCTGCTTCTCGTAATCCTGAACCATTTGGTCGAGCGCGGTAGCCGCGACATCGATCTTGTGCAGACGGTCGAGTTCCTGGCGTTCCAGGCTGACGGCCTGGCGCAACGTGGCAAGCCGGTTCACTTCCTCCGCCAGCTTTTCGGAAATGCCGCCCAGGGCACGGGAGATGTCAAGGCCAAGCTTCGAGATCTGCTCCACCACGCCGTCGACGCTCGCGCCTTCCACTGCTTGCCGGACTTCGCTCTCCCTGTGCCGGGCAAGGTCCTCCGACTTGGGGTCGGCGGAGTCGCGGACGGCGCGCATCTCATCCTGAATCTCGGAGAATTCCTCCTGGATTTCGGCCTTGGCACGTTTGGCGCGCGGTGACGCTTTCAAGGTAGCTTTGGGCATGGCTGTGTTAGACCAAATTACCAGTTCCGAGCGGGCACTGGAGAAGGCTCACGGTGATAAGCTGAAATCAGGCGTCGGTATGGCGTATCCTGCTTCTCCCTACATCGAAGAGCGGAATGGTGGTCTCTATGTGGCGGGAACGGGTGTGTCCCTGGACTCCGTGGTGATTTGGTTCCAGCAAGGCGCCTCTCCGGAGAAGATCGTTCAGTCTTTTCCAACGCGTCTAGAGGCGGCTCGCCGGCAAATAGCTTCAAAGCGAAAGTGACTGTCCGCTTCCTCGCGGATGAGGATCTCGACTCCGATATCATCGATGGTCTCCGCTCGCGCGAGCCTGCGATCGATATCCTTGATGTCAAGAAAGCTGACCTGCGTGGGAAACCCGACGCGGTCCCACTGGACCTCGCCGCTCAACAAGACCGGATTTTGATAACGCATGATCGGCGTACAGCGTACAATGATTCGCCACTTTCGGGAACGCCTAGCAGCCGGGGGATTAAGTGCGCGTGTCTTCGCGTGAGATTATCGAGTCGCTGCTTCTGGTATGGACCGCATCGCAGGCAGAAGAATGGCGCAATCAGATCGTGTACCTGGCCTTTCGCTGAAGAGTCGTAGTGGTGGGCGCTGGCAACCGGTTCGGAGAGGTCCGCGTTGAGGGTCGACGTCGATTGTATACTGGGCTTGTAAACGCGACGTCCAAAATAATACATGCGAGCCTTAACCTGCCTGCTCCTGACGAGTGCCATGCTGGCGCCGTCCGCCGATCTCAAAGTGAACAAATACACTTACCCTTCCGCGAAGAAAGTCGACGTGGTCGACGATTATCACGGCACCAAGGTGGCCGACCCCTACCGCTGGTTGGAAGACACGAATTCTCCCGAGACGACTGCCTGGGTGGAAGCCGAGAACAAAGTGACGGCGGCGTATTTCGCGCAGATTCCCCAGCGCGCGAAGATTCACGCGCGGCTCACCGAACTGTTCAACTATGAACGCTACAGCAGCGCCTTCGAAGTGGCGGGGAAATATTTTCTGTTCAAGAACGACGGTCTACAGAACCAGGACATTTTGTACGTTGCCGATAAACCGGACGGCACCGAACGCGTGCTGCTGGATCCGAACACGTTGCGGGCGGACGGAACGGCCGCGTTGTCCGGTCTGTCGGTGGATCGCGGCGCCAAATTGCTGGCCTACGCGATCGCCCAAGCGGGGTCGGATTGGTCCGAGTGGCACGTGCGCGAAATCTCGACCGGCGAGGACTTGCCGGATTTGGTGCAATGGACCAAATTCACCAACGCCGAGTGGACCTTCGATGGCCGTGCGTTCTATTACCAGCGTTTTCCGGAGCCCACAGATAAAGCCGCGCTCACCGCATCGAACAAAAACGCTCAGCTCTATTTGCACACAATCGGCAGGCCGCAGTCTTCCGACCAGCTAATCTACCAGCGGCCCGACCATCCGAACTGGTTGTTCGGTTCCGCGGTTTCAGACGATGGGCGCTACCTGGTGCTTCAAATCGAAACTGGAGACGCCGGCAGGAATCTGCTGTTCTATCAGGACCTGCAGGCCACGACGCCTAAGACTGTCGAGTTAATCAACCAGCTTCAGGCGCAGTTCCACTTTATCGGCAACCAAGGCAGCACATTTTTTGTAAATACGACTGACAACGCGCCGAAAGGGCGGGTCATCGCGATTGACGTGAATCGGCCGGAACGGGCCAACCGGAAGGAGATCGTTCCGGAACAGCCCGAGACGCTGGGTTCCGTGCAGTATGTGGGCGGGAAACTGATCCTGAGCTACTTGAAGGACGCGCACTCGGTGGCGAAGATCGCTGGAGTGAACGGAAAAGTGGAACACGAGCTGGCGCTGCCGGGATTGGGGACGTCGGGATTCTCGTCCGCCCGCGCCTCTGACACAGAACTGATTTATTCGTTCGACAGCTTCACCGCTCCACTCACTTTCTATCGATACGATTTGAAAACGAACCAGAGCACGCTGCTGCGCCAAAGCAAGCTAAGCTTCGATCCTTCGCTCTATGAGACTGAGCAGGTGTTTTACAAAAGCAAGGACGGTACGCGCGTGCCCATGTTCCTGGTGCACAAGAAAGGGCTCGAGCGTAATGGACAGAATCCGACGCTGCTCTACGCCTACGGCGGCTTCAACGTTGCGGTAACGCCCAATTTCAGCGCGACCTTTCTCGGCTGGATGGAGATGGGAGGATTGCTGGCGGTTGCAAACCTGCGGGGTGGTTCTGAATACGGGGAAGCCTGGCATCAGGCCGGCACCAAGCTCCACAAGCAAAATGTGTTTGACGATTTTATCGCCGGCGCGGAGTTTCTGATTGCGAACAAATATACGTCAACGCCGAAATTATCGATCTTCGGCGGGAGTAACGGCGGGTTGCTGATCGGCGCGGTGTTGAACCAGCGTCCCGAGCGGTTCGGCGCAGCCATGCCCGCGGTAGGTGTCATGGACATGCTGCGATTCAACAAGTTCACCATCGGCGCGGCTTGGGAGGGCGATTACGGATCGCCCGAGAATCCCGAGGAGTTCAAGGCGCTCTATGCCTACTCGCCGCTCCACAATATCCGGGCCGGCGTCCATTATCCGCCGACGCTGATTACTACTTCCGATCATGACGACCGCGTGGTGCCCGGGCACAGCTTTAAATATGCCGCCACTTTGCAGGCCGCGCAGGGAGGTCCGGCGCCCATCCTCATCCGGATCGAAACGCGGGCAGGGCATGGGGCGGGGAAGCCGACCACGAAGCGTATTGATGAAGCCGCGGACCGGTTTGCATTCCTGGTCCATGAGCTGCACATGTAGCGCATCGCGCTACACTCGGGACATGAAACCCACGCGTCGCAGTTTACTTGCCGCCTCCGCCGGCGCGCTGGCCGCATCCCGCATGGGACTTTCGGCGATCGCAGACGACCCGAATGATTTCAAGCTCGGCGTGGCCACCTATTCCCTGCGCAAGTTTTCTCGCGCGCAGGCCATCGCCATGCTGAAGCAGATGGACGTTCGGTACATCAACATCAAGGAATTTCATCTGCCGGTAAATTCCACTCCCGACGAAATCAAGGCCGCGCGAAAAGAATTCGAAGACGCTGGATTCATCATCGAAGGCGGCGGCAACGTTTCTTTCGCCAAGGACGATGACCAGGACATCCGCCATAAATTCGAATACGCAAAACTCGCCGGGATGCCGATCATCGTTTGCGCGCCCACGCACGTAACCCTGCCGAAGATGGAGAAGTTCGTAAAGGAATACGACATCAAGATCGCGGTCCACAATCACGGCCCGGAAGACAAGCAGTTCCCCACGCCACAGAGCGTTCTGGAAGTAGTCAAAAACATGGACCCGCGCTGCGGTCTGTGCATCGATTGCGGCCACACTGCCAGAACCGGTGTCGACGTGGTGGAATCCATCCGCGCGACCGGGCCGCGCCTGCTCAGCATGCATATCAAGGATTTAGCCGATTCGAAAGCACGCGATAGCCAGTGCGACGTCGGGGAAGGCGACCTGCCGATCGTGGGCATCTTTAAACAACTCCACAAGATGCATTACACCGCCGGCGTGATGTTAGAATACGAGATCCACGAAGACGACCCGCTGATGGGGATGCAAAAAAGCTTGGCTTACATGCGAGGCGTCATGGCGGGATTGAGAGGATAAATGGAAGAACAACTGCCTTTAGTCGACACACACATGGTGACCACCGCGTTCACCTTGGATGGCTATAAGATCGATCGCAACCTCGGCTTGGTGCGCGGCATCATCGTACGCTCGCGCTCCATTTTCGGAACCGTGGGCGCCAGCCTGCAAACGCTGGTGGGCGGCGACATCACTCTCTTTACCAAATTGTGCGAAGAAACCCGGGCGCACGCTTACCAGCGCATGTCCGAGCACGCGGCCCAGATGGGCGCCAACGCCATCATTGGAGTACGCTACGACGCCACCGAAATCATGCAAGGCGTTACCGAAGTTCTCTGCTACGGGACCGCGGTAGTTGCATCAAGGGCATAGTTCTTCGGTTCCTCAGTTCATCGGTTCCTCGGTTCGCGGGAACCGGCGCTTGCCTTGGAACCGAAGAACCGAATAACGGGAGAACCGAAGAACGTTTTTATGCGCTACTTATGTATCCACGGCCATTTTTATCAACCACCGCGCGAGAACGCTTGGCTGGAGGCCATCGAGCAGCAGGATTCCGCCTATCCCTACCACGATTGGAATGAGAGAATCACATCGGAATGTTACGCTCCCAACGGCGCTTCGCGCATTCTCGACAGTGAAAACCGCATCATCAAGATAGTTAATAACTACGCCAGCATCAACTTCAACTTTGGACCTACCCTGCTTTCCTGGCTGGCGGAAAAAGTACCGGAAACGTACCGCGATATCCTGGCGGCTGACCGCATTAGCGCCCAGCGCTTCTCCGGGCACGGATCGGCCATGGCTCAGTGCTATAGCCACATGATCATGCCGCTTGCCAACTCGCGCGACAAGTTCACTCAGGTGTATTGGGGCATCCAGGACTTTCGGTTTCGTTTCGGGCGCGACCCGGAAGGCATGTGGCTGCCCGAAACGGCAGTGGATTTGGAAACCCTGGATATCATGGCCCAGCACGGCATCAAATACACGGTGCTAGCTCCTTCGCAAGCCAAATCCATGGATGGCGAGGATGTCAGCGATGGCCGCATTGATCCTACGCGCGCTTATAAGCTCAACCTGGAATCGGGCCGGGCTATCGATCTGTTCTTTTACGACGGACCCATTTCACGCGCCGTCGCCTTCGAGGGCTTGCTCAACAACGGGGAGAACTTCGCCCGGCGTTTGTTGACCTCCTTCAACGATCAGCGCGACTGGCCCCAACTGGCCCACATCGCTACCGATGGCGAAACCTACGGCCATCATCACCGATACGGCGATATGGCGCTGGCCTATGCGCTCGGTTACATCGAGTCCAAAGGCCTGGCGAAGATCACCAACTACCCCCAATTTCTGTCGCTCCATCCACCCGAGCATACCGTCGAGATTTTCGAAAACACCGCCTGGAGCTGCGTGCACGACGTGGGACGCTGGAGCAGAAACTGCAGCTGCAATTCCGGCGGCCATGGCGACTGGAATCAGGAATGGCGCGAGCCTTTACGCGTCGCGCTGGACTGGCTGCGCGACGAAGTTGCGCCCCATTACGAAAAAGCAGCGGCTCGCTATCTCAAGGACCCCTGGGCCGCGCGTGACGATTACATCGACGTGATTCTGGACCGCTCGCCCGAGAGCCGGGATCGCTTCGGGGCACGCCATTTCCGGCGCAAGAATCTGCAACGAGCCGATCGCGTCCACGTGTGGAAGCTGCTTGAGCTGCAGCGCCACGCCATGCTCATGTACACCAGCTGCGGCTGGTTCTTCGATGAGCTTTCCGGGATCGAAACCGTGCAGGTGATCCAATACGCCGGCCGCGTGGTTCAACTGGCCGAGGAGTTGTTCGACGATTCCGTCGAGCAGCATTTCCTCGGAAAGCTGGCGCTCGCCAAGAGTAATGTCCCGGAACACCGGGACGGCGCGAACATTTACAGTACTTTAGTGAAACCCGCCATGGTGGACTTGTTGAAGTTGGGCGCCCACTACGCCATTACCTCATTATTCGAGCAGTTACCCGAGAATGCGCGAGTTTATTCCTATGAGGTGGATAGTAAGGACTACCGCTTGAAGCGATCCGGGAAAATGCGGCTGGCCCTTGGCCGGGCGCGCTTCAATTCCAGGATTACCCAGGAATCCGAGATGTTGATGTTCGGCGTGGTGCACTTCGGGGATCACAATTTGCACGGCGGCGTCTCCATGTTTTCGAACGACGAAGGCTATCGGGACCTGGGCAAGGCCGTCCGGGATGCCTTCATACGATCGGATGTTCCGGATACCATTCACCTCATCGATCAGAGCTTCGGAGGCCATACTTACTCGTTGCGGAACCTCTTCCGCGATGAACAGCGCAAGATTCTGAACGAAATCCTTAAACCTGCGCTGCGGGGAATCGAATCCGCCTACCGGCAGCTTTACGATAACTACGCGCCGCTGCTGCGTTTCATGCACGATTGCCACATTCCGGTTCCCTACGCGATGAAGATTACCGCTGAGATTGCGTTGAACGGCATGTTGCGCCGCGCTTTGGAATCCGGCGAGCTGAATCTGGAGCTGATCCAGAGCCTTTTGGAGGATATGCGAACTGCGAATGGGGCATTGGACGAAACTTCACTTGAAATGACTTTGCGGCGGCACCTGGAGCGCAACGCACAACATTTTTTTCAGAACCCGCTTGAGCTGGAGCATCTGGTTAGGCTTAGGCACCAGCTCATCTCGGCGAGATCATTGCCATTGCCGCTGAATTTGTGGTCGCTCCAGAACCTTTGCTACGACGTTCTGGAAAAAGTGTATCCGGAGATGTTGGAAAAAGGGGAAACGCTGTGGGCGGTGGAGTTCCGGGAATTGGCGGAGCTGCTGTCGTTGAGAATCTGAAAAGCCGTTTCTCGTTTCTGGTTTCTGGTTCGCGTCGATCAGCGCTCGGCTTTGCGGCCTGCTTCTTTGTCAGGAGGCAGCAGCCCTTATTTTTGTGCCTGCGGACGTACAGCAACCATTAGATAAAGGTCGGCCTCCTTGGGGCCGTAGCTGAATGCCGCATCCGGCATACGGTTTACAAAAGGGTCGTCGCACGATAGCACGCAGAAGCCAGCTTGCGTGAGCTCTGTCCTCAATAGTTCAGGATCAATTTCGTGGATCTTCAGTTGATCGGCTCTCGATTTCTGCCGATAGGCCGGCAAGCTGTAATCGGCGATCACCAGCCGGCCGCCAGGTTTCAATGATTTCAGCATCTGCTCACACGTGGCTTGATACTTTTCGAAGTGGTGATATGAATTGACAACTAACACGGCAGCGAGCGAACCGGGCGGAAGCTTGGGATTGTCGTCTTCTCCTTTAACGACGTCCACGTTGGGAAGATCGAACAGCTTGACTCTCAAATCCAGGCAGCGGAGCGCTGGAGCCCAGATTTCTTCTGCGAATACCTTTCCAGTAGGCCCCACCATCCTGGACAAGCGCATGGAATAGCCGGCGCCCGCGCCCACATCCGCTACCCAATCTCCGGGAGAGGCTTTAGTGGCGCCGACGAGATCGGTCGCCCGTTGCAACGCTTCGCGGTTTTGGTCGCCCGATTGGAAATCCTCGAGCGTTGAGGGGTTTCCAGGATTAGCTTCGCGCTGCTGGGAAAAGGCTGCCGCCAGCGCAATCAACACAAGAGAAAGTCTCGCAGTATGTCCCATTAGTTCCTCGCTACGGTTCCTCAATCTTGAGAAACCGGTTCCGCTGTAACATTCGTTAGCTTCTGCACGGTGCCGCGCGGCCACCGGATCTCGACTGAGCTAGTCTGCTGCGCGATACTAGCGAACCGCAGCCGCTTATTAGCAGCAAAAAGCGCAGAGACATGCGAATACAATGAAAAACCGCAATTTGTATTATGTCAAGGCTCGATAAACGACATCTTGGCTTTGATCAGAACCAGCAGCCACCATTGCAGGGTGAGTATCGGCAATCGCCAGGTCCAACGAAGGCGCGCGAGCTCCAATGCCACCGGAACCACTAACAGAGGCTGCAGGAATAGCCACACCCGGGCTGTCTCGCCGCGTAAGAGTCCGGATACGTCTACAGTCACGATGGTTGCCAAGCCGATCAGCGTAAGCGCCATCCTGTTTGGATTCTTCTTGAATTCCTCGCGCAGCTTGCTCAGGTGAATCCAAAGAATCGGAATGGCGATGATCCCGGCGGCCAGCGCGAAATCATACAGATCTGGAAGGATGAAGACGATGTAGGGACGATTCAGCCACCGAGCAGTTGCATCTTGCAGCGCTAAGGCATGACGAAGAGCCGCGGGAAGGTTATAACCTGTGGCTGCCCAGAGCACCAGATATAGCGATGCGGCGGCGATCAAAGAAACGGCGGGAGCGCGGATAGCCGTGAACGCCGCCGTGCCGGTACGGCCTTCTCGCCACCACCACCACAGGCTGTAGTACAGAAGGAACGCCCCGATGGTCAAAAGATTGTACGCAAAGAAACTTGCTGCGAACAAGACGGCCCCTAAGGCCGGGGCGTAACCGTACCACGCACTCGATGTGTTCAATGCCTTCACAAATGCGAGGATCGCGAGCATCGAGAAAATCGGATAGACTTGGTCCAACTCCGGAAAGAAAACCGTCAATCCAGGCAGCAGCGCGTAGAAGCCGCTGGCCAGCAGGCGCACACGGCGATCGGTGGTCCAGAGTCCCGCGAAGTGGTACATCACCACCACTCCGAAACTAGCTATGAGACCTACTGCGATGCCGCCCAGGAAAGCGCCCGCATCCTTGCCGAATAGCGTCGCAAAAACCCAGTAGAAGAGGATGGGACCGGCCGGATGGGATGTCGAATGTCCGGTGAGACTTGCCTGCTGAAACTTCGACATCCAGTCCCTTAGGTTATGGATGTTGAGCGCGTCCGTGAAATAGGAGGTGGCGTCGGCGGAGGATACGATCTGCAGAATACGCTCGGCCCCTCGCGGGTCGGCGAGCACGCTGAACAGTTGGAGGCAGAACTGCGCTAGGGCGACAGCGGCTAGCCAGAACCAAATGGGCACACGCGGCATGACGCGATCCGAGTTCCACAAAACCAACACGATCAGTAGAAATGGCGCCAGCAGTGCGAGCCCCATCTGGATGGTCCCGAGATCCTGCCAGGGCCATCCCCACTTCGTGATGCTGGCGAAACCGTTGAGCGGTCCCAATTCATAAATCACTCCCAGCCCGAACACCACTCCTATGGCCAGAATCACGCCAAGTTGCCGCACGGTCAATGCGGTCTTATCGTCCGTTGGAAGCGCCGCGCTGACTGCGGCCGGCTTCGGCGCTTGTGCTTGGCGCTTCTTTATTACACGCTTTCCGCTCACGCCTGATTATGATAACTAGGATCTCGGAGAACTCACAAGAGTGTGGGGCGGGCTGGCATCCTGCGCGGCGGTTGGCTGCCTCCGCTGTAGTGCGTGGCAGGCCGATTGACAATCGCCCGCAGCTTACCAAGCTGCCCCACGGGAGAATGCTACGATGGGCATTAGATCCGCGCCCGTAGCTCAGCTGGATAGAGCGATTGGCTTCGAACCAATAGGCCGGGGGTTCGAGTCCCTCCGGGCGCGCCATTGCTCAGGCGACCGATGCATTTCCACACGCGGACCAACTGCCACCGTCTTGCGCTCCTGATCTTTTCCATTTCGCTCGCCAGCGCTCAATCCAGACGCCCTGAAGTTCCTTACGTACCCACCACGGACGAAGCCGTGGACGCGATGTTGAAACTCGCGGATGTGAAAAGCACCGACGTGGTTTACGACCTCGGCTGCGGGGATGGCCGGATCGTGATTACGGCAGCCAAGCAGTACGGGACGCACGGCGTAGGAATCGACATCAACCCGCAGCGTATTAACGAAGCGCGAGAGAACGCCAAGAAGGCGGGCGTCGAAAATCTGGTCCGGTTCGAAGAGAATGATCTGTTCAAAGCCGACATCCGCGACGCCACGGTTGTCACTCTATTCCTGCTTCAAAGGGTCAATCTGCGTCTGCGTCCAAAGTTGCTGAAGGATTTGAAACCAGGTACCCGGATCGTTTCAAATACGTTCGACATGGGCGATTGGAAGCCGGACAAGGAAGAGACTTTGAAAAGCGGCGACACGGAGCATGGGCTTGGCCTGAGTCACCAGATTTTCCTATGGATTGTCCCGCCGCGCGATCAGAAGTAGCCCATCCTGCTGACAGCATCAAACAAACTGAACTAATCTAAGTATGAAGACGTTTCCATTCAGGAGACGTCCAACTTGATTCCGAGGTGAATGGTACAGGTGAAGAACTGGTTGCTGATTGCGCTTCCAACATTACTGACCATCGCCGTGGCCGATCGCGCCGCGGCACAGACCACACCACCGGCCGGTACGCCGCCAGCCGCGAGTGTCCCGACCCCGGTGCGCCGACCCGGAGGATTGGTTCCGGGCCAAAAGCGTCCACCGGGTGATCCCGTACAGATCGCGCGCGGGAAAACGCTGTATGGCATAAGTTGCACCAGTTGTCACGGCGCGGATCTGAGAGGCGGTGATCTGGGTGGTCCCAACTTGCTGCGCTCGCAGGTGGCCCTCAGCGACCAGGATGGCGAATTGATTGTCCCCATCATCCAGGGCGGCCGTCAGAACGCTGGGATGCCCGCCGTGCCCATGAGTCCCGCGGACGCGAAAGCCGTGGCCGCTTATATCCGGGGCGAAGTCGGCACCATCGGAACACAGGGCAAGCCCCCATCCATCGGTAAAGCGGCTCCGAGCGTTCTGGTTGGTGACGCAACCGCCGGGCAAGCCTACTTCGCAGCGAAATGTGCTAGCTGCCATTCTCCCACCGGCGATCTCGCAGGAATCGCGACGCGCGTCTCCGATCCCAAGGCGCTGCAGAACGCGTGGGTTGCGGGTGGGACCCGGAATCGCCGTTTCGGACCCACGCTGGGCGCGCCAGGCTCACGGCGCACCGTCATGGTGACTGTCACCGAGCCCTCCGGAGAAAGCGTGGAAGGCCGGCTGGTTCGAATCGACGATTTCCTCGTCACGGTCGCGCTGGCTGATGGAACGTCGCGCACTTTCCGCAGGGAAGGCGATGTCCCAAAGGTAGATGTACATGATCCGATGAAGACGCATCGCGATCTGCTGGCCGTGTACACCGACAAAGACCTGCACGATGTAACTGCGTATCTGGTGACCTTGAAATGACAACCAACAAACTCATATTGTGCGGAGCGCTGTTGCCGCTCACTCTGTTCGGGCAGGGTGGCGGCGTGGCGCCCTCAGAGCTCCTCAAGCCGCTCAAGGATTCTTGGCCCACCTACAGTGGCGATTACTCCGGCAAACGTTACAGCGCGTTAACACAGGTCGATCAGTCGAACGTGATGCATTTGACGCTGGCCTGGACGACGCGCGTGACGCCTGGCCAGACCTCTGGCGGCAGTGGCCGAGGTGGGCGCGCCCCTGCACCGGTCATCATCGGCGGCGAAGGTCCCGGCGACATCAACGTGGGTGGCGGCACCATCAAAGCCTCGGCGCTCGAAGTGGATGGTGTTTTGTACTTCACCATGCCGGACAATGCCTGGGCCGTGGATGCCCGCGACGGCACGGAGCTGTGGCACTACTTCTGGAAAACCAAAGGCGGCACGCACATCGGCAATCGCGGACTCGGGATGTGGAACAGCTACCTGTTCATGGAGACTCCGGACGATTACCTGGTCTCGCTCGATTCAAAGACGGGCAAGGAGCGCTGGCACAAAACCATCGCCGATCTTGCGCAGGGATATTTCTCTACGCCGGCTCCGGTTGTAGTCGGAAACCATGTGTTGGTCGGAACCGGCAATGATCTCGACGCGCCCGGGATGCTGCAATCATTCGATCCGGAAACGGGCGACCTGCAGTGGAAGTTTTATACCGTGCCGATGAACCCGGGCGATCCGGGATTGAACACGTGGGCCAGCCTCGACGCAGCCCGCCACGGTGGTGGCCAGGCTTGGGTACCGGGCGTGTATGATCCCGATACAAAGCTTTACATTTTTAGCACCGGCAATCCAACGCCCGCGTTTACCACGGGCACGCGCGGTGAGGGAGACAACTTATTCACCTGCGCGATCGTCGCTCTCAACGTGGACACCGGAAAGATGGCTTGGTATTACTCCACATCGCCGCATGACATGCACGACTACGATTCCGCCCAGACCCCGGTTCTGGTGGACGGAATGTTCAACGGCAAAATGCGAAAAATGATATTGACCGCGGCACGTAACGGTTACTGGTTTACAATGGATCGCGTAACCGGCGAGCACCTGGTGACCAGCAAATACGGGCTGTTGACGAACTGGTCGAACAAACTCACCAATGCCGGCGGTCCGTTCCCTGATCCTGGGAAAAACGCGACCGTTGGAGGCTCGCTAGTCTCGCCCACCTCCGATGGCACCACCAACTGGGAGCCGCCCTCCTATTCGCCCGATACTGGTCTGTTCTATGTTGCGGAGTCCGACGACTACTCCATCTTTTACCTGACCGACTTGGATCCACGCGGATCGATGGGTCTGGGCGGCAAAGACGAAGTCCAGGTCGGATCCGGCGGAAGCTTCCTGACAGCCATCGACTACCGGACCGGCGAGGTGAAGTGGCGGCGTCCTTATTACGGCCAGGGCGGAGGTGGCGGAATGTTAACCACGGCGGGCAAGCTGCTCTTTGCCGGAGATGGGGCGGGCAACTTGGTGGCGCATGATGTGGTCACCGGAAAACCGCTCTGGAACACGCGCATCGGTTGGGTTACAAATCCCGCTCAAACGTACATGCTGGACGGCCGACAATATGTAATCGCGGCCACTGGCGACACCCTCTGGGCCTTCGTTCTTTACTAAAACGCCCCTCGGCTGAAACCGCTTACCCCTGAATCACGTCCACTTGGACATGCGCGGCTTTTCGGCGCAAATAAAAGGGGTAGTTTAAAGTGAAACGAACGTTCCGTTGTATTCCCGTATGTTTGCCCGTACTTTCTTTATTCGCGTTGTGCCTGCCATTCGCCGGCGCGCAGAGCGCATTTGATATTAACCTGGGATTCGGCAGTCTTCATGATTCGGCCACTGGCAGCGGCCTGGATAACTCATCCGCGCTCATTCCGTTTGGCACCTGCACGCCTGGATCCACCGACACGAACTGTCAAGCCACCGGCAAGCTAGGTGGATTTTTTCTTGGCTTCGGAGGCGATATCATGTTCACCCATCATTTCGGCGGTGGGTTTCAGGCCAGTCTCCAGCCGGCGCAGAGCGGTTACGGACCGCTCGACTACCGCCAGGCCTTCTACGACGTGAAGGGCATTTACGCGCCAATTAATCGCAAGCGTGCCGTGCTGCAATTGATGGGCGGTATAGGCGAGGCCAGAACCAGCTTTTCATTCAATCAAAGTGGCTGTATCGGCACCGCCGTTTGTACCTCGCAAAATGAGCCGGTGGGAGCCGCGAATCATTTCGATGTCAACTTTAGCGCGGGCGTGCAGATTTTCGTGACCGAGCACATATTCATCCGTCCGCAATTCGATTTTCATTACGTGCCCGGCTTAACGAACCAGTTTGGGAGCGACGCCGTTCCAGGTGGATCGGTATGGGTGGGCTATAACTTCGGAGAACGATAAAAACCGGTTTCTGGTTTCTTGTTTCTGGTTTCTTGTTCTCGAGCGTTCGGTGAAGCAACCAGAAACGAGAAACCAGAAACCAGAAACGGTTTTCACTCCGCCCTCAACGCGTCCACCGGATTCACCGACGCGGCGCGCCGCGCGGGAATAAAACTGGCCACCAGCGCCGAGATACCTAGCACCGCGGCCACACCGATCAGCGTTGGCACATCCCACGATTGAATGCCGAAGAGCAGCTTGCGCATCAGCGTGGTCGCGGCCAGCGAGCAGAGCATGCCCGCGGCAATTCCGGCGCAGGTCAACCAGCCCGCCTCTTTCAAAATAAGCGCATACACGCTATGGGGTTCCGCGCCCAGCGCCATCCGCACTCCGATTTCTCGCGTTCTCTGGCTCACCGAATAGGCGATCACGCCGTACAGCCCGACTACGCCGAGCAGTAATGCCAAGGCCGCGAATCCGCCCACCAGCCAGGCTGAGGAGCGATGCATATAGGCGGATGTAGAGTTCTCAATTCTTTCGCGCATGGTCGACACGTCAAACGTTACGATGCTGTGATCGATATCGTGAATGGTTGCGGCCAGCGCCGGAAGCGTCGACTGCTCGGACTGCGAAGTTCGAATTGCCAGCTCGAAATAATTGCCCGGGTTCTGGTTAAACGGAAGATATTCAGCCGGCCAGATCTCCGCATCGAGTGAGCCCTCCCGGATATCGTCCACCACTCCGACGATCTGGCGCAACGACTTAGGCGACAGTTGCAAATCGCCGATCTGCTTGCCGATGGGATCCTCGCCGGCGAAATATTTCTTCGCCAGCGCCCGGTTGATGATAACCACGTGGGGCTTGGATTCATCTTCGGCGTCGCTGAAGTAGCGGCCGCGCAACATTTTCGTGCCCAGCGTTGCGAAGTAATTGGCGCTCACGTCCCGCTCGTTCACTTCATTGTGCTCGCCGTTGTAGGGCTTTCCTACAAACCGGATCCAATCCGTGTTGCCGTTGTAGCTCACCGGAAATACGCTGGTAGTCCCGGCAGATGTTACGCCCGGCAGGGTCAAGATGCGGCCGATCACCCGCCGCCCCAGCGCTACCGCCTGCGGATCCTTCCCGTAAGTTGAATCCGGCGCCGCTACCCGCAGCGTGGCCAGATGGTCCGGCTGAAATTGCAGATCCACATGCAGCAGGCGATACAGGCTCTGGCCAAGGAGCCCAGCGCCCACCAGCAGCACCATAGCTGTAGCGAGTTCCACCACGACAAGTTTGGAACCCAAGCGCCGCCACGTATTTCCCGCAGATCCTCGGCTACCCTCGCTGAGCCCCACCCGCATCTCATCGAAGGAGAGGCGCAAGGTGGGAGTGATGGCGAAGAGCACGGCCGCGATCAAGACAATCCCGCATCCGAATATCGATACGCGTAGATTGAATCCCAAGCCATTTAGAAACGGCATCCCCGCTAGCATATCTGCCGGAATCAGACGCGTGAGCAGCTTCATGGTCCAGTCCGCCGATGCCAATCCCAGCGTGCTCGCGGCCGCTACTAGAACCAGACCCTCCGTCACAAACTGACGGATCAATCGCACCCGCGAGGCTCCCAGCGCGCTGCGGACTGACATCTCCCGTCTGCGGCTCTCGGCGCGGACCAGTAGCAGACTCGCGACATTCACGCACGCGATCACGAGCAGCAATGCGGCGCCGCCCAACAGCATCAGCAAAATCGGACGAATGTCACCCACGATCACTTCAGTCAGAGCCACTACTGCCGCGCCCTGACCGTGGTTGGAATCGGGATACTGCTTCTCCAATTGACTTGCAATCAATGTCGTGTGTGCTTGGGCCGTCTGGATGGTGACGCCGTCCTTGAGACGTGCGAGACCATAAAGGTTATGGCAGCCTCGCCGCTTCTCGCAGGATCCCGTACCGTCCTCGATGGTCCAGAACTCCGCCGCTCCCATCGGAGCAAAATGAAAATCCGCGGGCAACACTCCGATGATCACGTAGGAATCGTTGTCGAGCGTTACCGTGCGTCCTAACACGTCGGGTTTTCCGCCGTACCGCTTCTGCCAAGCCGCGTTAGTCAACAATGCGGTGCGAGCCGCTCCTGGCCGATCCTCGCCCGCATAGAAATCGCGGCCCAGCGCGGGAGCAACGCCCAAAGTGCGGAAAAATCCGGCGCTGACCTGGCCTGCTCTCGCCGGCTCAACGCCCGATGGCGTGGTCAATATGTATCCGTTGTTGTGATACACCTCGAGCGACGTAAAAACTTTGTTGAGTTTCTTCCAATCCACATAATCGAGATAGGAAAGATTGCAGCGCGGGCAAAGCGGGATATGTTCGTACACTCCTAAAAGTCTGGATGAATCCCGGTAGGGCAGCGGTTTCAACAGCGCCGCATCCACAAAAGCGAAAATGGCCACGCTCGCGCACATGCCCAGAGCCAGCATCAGAATGGCGGTCGCGGTGAATCCGGGATTCTTCCTGAGCTGCCGAAGCGTGAAGCGGAAATCCTGCGTCAGGTTGTCTATAAAATTCCATCCCCGCATGTCGCGACACTCCTCTTTTCTTTGTTCCAAATCTTGAAAGGCCTTGAGCGCGGCGCGGCGTGCATCTTCGCGGCTCATGCCGGCCGCTACGTCTTCATCAATTTGCCGGTCCAGGTGATAGCGGAGCTCTTCGTCAAGATCCTGCTCCACCTTCGCGCGCGAGAAGAGCGACCGAAACCGCATATACAAGATACTGGCCAGGCGCATCGCGGTTACCTCTTCTCAAACCTTCCCCACCACCAGCGCGATCGCCGTGGACAAACGGTCCCACTGCGCGGCTTCTTGCTCCATCGCCTTACGGCCAGCTCTCGTCAAGGTGTAGTACTTGGCGCGCCGATTGTTCTCGCTAATGGCCCATTTCGAGCTGATCCAGCCGTTCTGCTCGAGTTTGTGCAGCGATGGATACAGCGCGCCCTGCCCCACCTGCAGAACGTCGCCCGAGATTTGCCGGATGCGTTGCGCAATGGCCCATCCGTGCATGGGTTCGAGCGCAATTACCTTAAGGACCAACAGGTCCAGCGTGCCTTGCACCAGATCGGTAGGTTTGCTCAGGCAGCTCCTCTCAGTAACTGACAACAGGATATCCGATCGATGCGTCGAAAGCAATAGGCCGTAAAGCGCCCGGCTCGGAGTTCAAAATGAAAGTTCTATGCTTACTAAAACCGAGCAAGACGCCTGCATCTCAGCGCTGCGCCGCGCCTACGATGCGTTCAATTGCGGAGACATTGATCGAACGGTGGAGTCGCTCGTCCCCGATAGCCAACTGGCGGAAGGGCGGGACGTTGTCTCCATGCGTGCTTTCGCCGATCGGGCGCAGGGACTGCAATGGGTTGGAATCGAAGAGCGGGGCTAGCTCACGCGGACTGCAAAGCCACCAGCGAGTCTTGAATAGTAGGAGTCTTTCCCGCCTCGATATCTTTCCGGCGGATCTGGTGAAATTTCGTCAGAATCCCATTGGCCTTCGCAAGTGCCGCGATTCTCTCCGCAAAGGCGCTCAGCGTCACGCCCGGAATTGCATAGAGCGCAACATCGTCGGAGAGTACATCGAGATAAGCGCGAGCTCCGCAACATCCCAGGCTCAGCGCTGAACGGCCCGTATTCTTGGCCTGCGGGATGACGGCGCAAGCGGGACGCCCCATGGCCGGAGGCAGTCCGTTCTCTAGCTGCTGGGAAGCTTCTGAAAGAATCAACGTTTGGTCGGCGCGTACTAACAGCAATACGACATCCGGCTCCAGAGGAATCTTCGCCAGCGGCCCGTAAATCACGTACTTCGGCTTGGCTTGGAGAACCGGGATCATCTGCAAATCCTGTTCGCGAACGTAAGTCAAATCCGCGAAAACCTTCAGCGCGTCCATGAGATCGGTATTCGACGCTGGGCTCATCTCGAGATTGTGCGTATACTGCCCGATCGAGCAGGAACTATGATCACTGGCGGATGTCGCAAACACCCGGGATCCAGCCTCCTGCCAAAAGCGGCAGCCGGCGGGAATCGGTCCGGACCAGGCTTCCACACCCTCCGGAACACTGTCGGCAAGGCAAACTGCGACGGGAGGGTGAGAGAGCCCCAGATCATGCATCAGACTAGCGGCAATTTCCGAATGAGATGGCATACGAACTAAGATAACAGTCACTGGCAGCGGAAATATGTTAGAAGATTGGTATGAGCAATCGAACCGCTCGTACCCAAGCCTTCCTTCTGGCCCTGACAGTCAGCGTTCTGTTGACTGTCAGCGTATTGCCAGTTGCAGCCCAACTCCCGCCAAACCAATCTGCCGTAATCCCTGTCGCAGTGATGGATCCACTCAATCGCTTCGTTACTGGTCTTGAACAGGAGAACTTCACCGTGCTTGAGAACGGCGCTCCTCGCCCAATCACGAACTTCTCTGGTCTCGATTCCCCGATCTCCATCGCTATTATTAGCGAGTCACCGTTACCTGCGGCCGCCAAGCTAAGCGGTCCGGATGACGATCTGATTCAAACGGCGTCCTTGTCCGACGGCCTTCGTCAACTGACCGCTTCGAAGAACCCGAGAAAAGCCATAATCCTGGCAACCGCGGCGGATACCCGGAGTATTCCTGGCGGCATCCAAGTTATCCAAGCCGATCCAAAAAAACTCTTGGATGCAGTTATCGAAGTGCGTTGTCAATATTTATTGCGATTTCAACCGTCGGAGCCGGCAGCCCGCATCGAGGTTATTGTGAACCCACCCCGCGGCCTGCCGATTTTGAAGCCGGTTTGGAAGGCGTTGTTCTAAAAGCCAACGCAGCCTTCAAGTCCGCATGCTCGAACGCGGATGCCATGCGGTTGATCTCCGCCGCGGTGAGGTCCAGCTTGGCTGCCTCCTTCCGCCACCTGGATACCGCTTGCCCGACTTCGGCCGCAATCTTTTGCGCCTCTTTCGCGCCCAGCTCGAAGTATGCAGCTACTTCGAATGCCAGATCGAGCGACGCCGTTCTATCCTCAAGATCGATCGCGGTTACGAGAACGCGCGGTTTGATATCGGCGGGCACGGGGTTGAGATCGTAGGCCGGGGACAATCGCCAACCGGCGGGGCCCGTCCATAGAAAGCCGTGGTTCCGCAGATGGTCGTCCGTGTTTGAAATCAGAATGCTGAATACGATCCTGCGCCACAACCCGTGCATGTCCTCTTTTGGCGATGCGCCGTACTGGCGGAGAACATCCACAAATTCCATGTAGCTGCGGGTCTCGTTGTCATGAGCGTCCAACATGCTCATCGCGGATAGAAACGGCAGCCGTACCTGGCGGTCCCGATCGAAACGGCGCAGTACAAGTACGGGCTTGCGCAGGACGGTCTCAAGACGCCATCCAGGCACCGGAATGCCGGCCTTCTGCGCGAGAGTCAGAGCAACGACCTCCCATAAAACGGTATTCACTTCGTCTCCCTCGCTCGGAAATTTGGCGATCGCAAGATGTCCGCCGCGGTCCCGCACTGAGGCTTTCGGACGGGCGCCTCCAAGTGAGGAGCCGGGCGCCAGCAGCAGGCGAAGATCCTGGTCGCTGTCCGTGTCGCTCAGCACATGTTCGGCGGCTGAGAGCAGCCGTGGCAGTTCTACGAAAGGCGGGATCTTGGCCGCTGCAGGCTCGGCCAGAAACGGCTCACCCTCCCGCTCAGCGAAACGTAACGCGCCCTGGCGTGCTTCATCGTCCACCATTAACAAGCAGTCGATTTCACGGACTGCACGCGGCGCCCGTCCGCCACGTTCCGCTCGCAGCCGTTCAGCCCGGCGCATCAATACTCGCCCCCATCGATCCGGAGCAGAGTCGCCGATCGCCCCGAAGAGCGCGCGGCCGGATGCCGTATGATATGGCCCCGGCCCGAGCGTCAGGGCCGGCTCCAGAGAAAACCGTTCCGGATGCGTCAGCCAGCTCTTGTCGTATTCAAAGCTGGCGCTCTCGCGATCCCTCCGTATGTGCGTCCACAATCGCCCTACCAGGCGCGGGGTGCCATCCAGGTCCACGTAGACCAGAATTTCTTTTTCCATTACGAGGCCCTCGGCTTCC
>JBEKJJ010000066.1:0-31222 GCA_050011295.1 Bryobacteraceae bacterium | reverse complement strand
GTGTTCAAGCTCACGAATCCGGCCACCGCGCCGCCATGCGAGAGCTTCGGATGCCCGTCGGCGTCCGACACACCCACTCCCAGCGCGTAGTTCGAGGGCGCGCCGTTACGCAGGCGCACCGGAGTGGTCATGGCGTCGAACGAAGCCGGTTTTAGCAGGGTATGCTCGATCAGAGAGATGTCCCACAACGCCAGGTCGTGCGCTGTCATAGCCAGTTCTCCAGCCGCGTACAACCAGCCACGGCCTTCGGTGCGCGCCAGACGCTCGGGGCCTAACGCAAACCGCGTGTAACCGGCAGCGTCTGATAATCCCAGCGTTTGTTCGTCCAAGTCGATGGCGCTGGTCATTCCCAATGGCTGCAGGATACGCTTGGCGAGGAAAGCGAAAAACGGGCCGCCCGTCACCCGCTCCACAATACTGCCCGCAATCACGTAATTCGTGTTGCTGTACTGCCAGCGTGTACCCGGATCGAAGTCCAGCGGTTTTTTGGCCCACTGGTTGAGTATGCTCTCGGCCGTCACGGGTTTCTCCATAAATGGCGCCACGTAATCCTGGGGATAATAATCCTGATATCCGGACGTGTGCGACAGGAGCTGGCGGATGGTGACTTCGTTCGCCCGCGTCAGATCGGGAAGGTAACGAGAAACGCGGTCGTCAAGCGACACTTTGCCATCCTGGACCAGCAACAGGATCGCCCCTGCCAGGAATTGCTTGCTGACCGATCCGATGCTGTAGCGCATCTCAGGTTTGGCGTCCGTGGCGGGTTCCAGCCTCCCCCGGCCATAGGCTTTTTCGTAAACAATTTTGCCGCCCTGCACAACTGCAATCGAAACACTGGGGGAGCCGCTATCTGTGAGCGCTTTGGCGCCGATTTCGTCGATCTTGGCGACCGTCGTGGATGGCAGCTCGGCAGCGAGCGCGTCGGCAGCTACAAGTAAGGCGGCTCCGGCGAGGATGAGAGAAAAACAGGATGGGCGCATGGCGGATAACTTCAGCCAAGTATAACCATTCCGAACTGGTCCGGCTCAAACCACGATCGGTGCGAAAGCGGCCGGGTTAGCAACCGCCGCAGGATGGCATCTTAGGATGGCATCGTGCCCCACGCTATAGTATAATTATTCAGTCAATTGAATAATTAACCACATGGGGACACGTGTCGGCATTGTCGGGTTTCGAGGCTACAGTGGAGCGGAACTGGTGCACCTGCTGGAGCGGCATCCCGATGTTGAACCAGTGCTGCTGGAACATCGCGCGGATTCTGAGGATCCGCCGCAGCATCTCGGTGCCAAGCCTCACACGCGAGTTCCGTGCACACCGCAAGCGGTTAAGGCGGAAGGGCTGGCACTGGTTTTTCTGGCGACGCCTGCCGATGTGTCCATGGAACTTGCGCCCGCGATGTTGGACGCAGGCGCCAAAGTGATCGACTTGAGCGGGGCGTTTCGGCTGCGCGAGCCCGGCTCCTATTCGCGCTGGTATCGGGAGGAGCACGCGGCGCCTGAGTTGCTTTCAGAAGCCGTTTATGGGTTGCCTGAATTCTGCCGCGACGGGATTGCGGGCGCGCGGATGATTTCGAATCCGGGATGCTATCCTACAGCGGCGAACCTGGCGATTCAACCTTTGATCGCCGCAGGTGCGATCGACCGCGCTTGCGGTATTGTGTGCGATGCGAAATCCGGCGTCAGCGGTGCGGGGCGGAAACCGAGTCTCAAAACCAGTTTTTCCGAAGTGACGGAGAATTTGTCGGCGTATGCCGTGTTGGATCACCGGCACGTCCCGGAAATTTTGATGGTGTCCGGCATCGAGGAAGCCGAGTTAAGCTTTACGGCGCAGTTGCTTCCCATCCATCGCGGAATTTTGGAGACTATTTATTTCCGTGCGCGGGGCATCGCGAGCGCCGACGAGCTGCTGAACATTTATCGCCGCCGGTATGAGAATGAGCCTTTCGTCCGGCTGTACCCGCCTGGAAGCATGCCCGACATACACGGTGTGGCGCGAACCAATTTTTGCGATATCGGCGTTCGGCTGGATGCGGCTTCGGGGCGCGCCGTGGTGGTGAGCGTGATCGACAATCTGGTGAAGGGCGCGGCGGGGCAGGCGGTGCAGAACATGAACCTCGCGCTAGGGTTCGATGAAACCGAGGGGCTGCTTTGACGGCGCTCATCAAAATCGGCGGCACGCTGCTGGATGCTGTGGAATCCAGAGAACGGCTGGCGGCGGAAATCGCGCAGGCGGTCGAAGAGGGCCTGGAAGCGGTGGTGGTTCACGGCGGCGGAAAGCAGATGACGAGATTCCTCGCCGAGCGTGGCATTGAGAGCCGGTTCGTAAATGGCCTGCGGGTTACTACACCCGAAGTGCTGGACGCGGTGCTCAAAGTATTCGCGGGGTCGGTGAATCAGGAATTGGTGGCGGCGTTCGTAGCGGCGGGTGCGCGGGCCGTGGGACTCAGCGGTATGGATGCGCTGGTGACCGAAGCCCGCAAGATGAGCGACGAACTGGGATTGGTGGGGCAGCCGGTGAAATCCGACACGCGGCTACTGGCGTTGCTGATCGAAAACGGCTACCTGCCGGTGGTGGCGTGCGTCGCCGGGGATCGCGAGGGACGCTTCTACAATGTCAATGCCGATCAGATGGCGGCTTCCATCGCCGCGGCATTTCCCGTGGAAAAGCTCATGTTCCTGACGGATGTGGATGGAGTGCGGGATGGGGAGAACAACATTCTTCCAAGCATCAGCACTTCCGACTGCAGCGATTTGATCGCGCGGGGAATTGCGAGCGGCGGAATGCGGGCGAAGCTGGAAGCTGCCTCCGATGCACTTCAAGCGGGTGTGGGCGAAGTGGTGATTGCGCCGGGGGCGCGCGTGGGAGTAATCCGCGATCTGCTTGCGGGAAAACGAATCGGCACCAAGTTGACTTCGATCAACATGGTGTCCGAAATAGGAATGTCGAAGAATGGCTAGTAATTGCATGAATCCGCAGGTGCCGGTCCAACGCTCTTGTCAACTTCCACCGGCGGCGCTCCGCCGGTTTTGACATTCAAGGTACACAGCTGGGAGAAAAGAGTCGCGTGGGACGCAGAAAACAAGACAAGGCATGCCAAAGGACAGGAGTAGTCAATGGAATAGGAAGTTTTAGTTTTGTGAATAAGCGCGGGTCATTTCATGGGCTAACAACAACCACGTTTCAATTGTCGATAATCTTGAGTGCGCCTGGCGCTATTCACTGCGTAGGGCGGCCATGGGATCGATGTGCGATGCGCGGTATGCGGGAATGTAGCCGGCCAGAAGGGCTGAGGAGGCCAGCAGCGCCGTCAAGATCACGAACGTCAGCGGCTCAATGGAGACCACGTTGTAAAGCTCATGCGACATGATTTGGGTCATGGCGATGGCCAGCGCGAGTCCGGCTGCCAGGCCGATGGCGGTCATGCGGGCGGTTTGAGTAAGCACCATTCGCAGGATATTGCCGCGGGCGGCGCCCAGCGTCATGCGGATGCCGATCTCCTGGGTACGGCGCGCGACAGAGAACGCGCCGACCGCGTAACACCCCATAACGGCGAGCAGCAGTGAGATGCCGGCGTAGATGCTCATCCTCGCGGCAGCCATTCGAACACCGGAGCTCTCATCGGCGAGCGCTTGTTCTTCTGAGTTGATGTCGTAGATGGCCTGGTTCCGATCCACCATTCGGACTTGAGCGCGGACGCTGGATGCCGCTTGCATGGGGTCCTGCCCGGTTCTCAAAAGCAGCCGCATATAGGGAGTGGGCCATTGCCGGTAGGACACGTAAACGGCTGGTTCCGGGCTTCCGGTGAACCAGTTCTTCAGATCGCCACATACTCCGGCCACGGTTAGCCATGGAGACGTTGGTCCTTTGAGCCGGATTCTTTGGCCGATGGGATTCGACCTGGGCCAATAATGGCGGGCCATGGCCTCACTCACCACAACCACGGGAGGCGCGTTGGGACCGTCTTCGGCGCCGATGGATCTGCCGGCGCGAATAGGAATCCGCATGGTGTGGAAGTAACCGGAACTGATAGCGCTGATGTTGGGGCGCGGATCGCCGGGGCGCAGTTCCGCTTGTCCTTCGATGCTCAATGCCGCAGCGCCGCCCACATCGCCCGCGGCCGCGGAAGCCTCCACGCCTGAAACCGTACTCAGCCCTTCCAAAACCTGATCGAAAAAGCGCGACATCCGGGCGTCGTCGCGATAATTCTTTTCGGAGAGCCAGACGTCGGCGATCAGCACGTTCTTCGGATCGAAGCCGAGGTTGAGCGTCAGCATACGCTGGAAGGTTCTCACCATCAGGCCGGCCCCGATTAAAAGCACCAACGAGAGCGCCACTTCCACAACCACAAGCGTGCTACGCGCGCGGCTGCGGGATGTTCCGGAGCTGGAGGTGCGCCCTCCTTCTTTCAACACGTCATTCAATCCGATGCCATGTTGGCGCAGTAACTGATAGACGGCGGGCAGGGAGCAGGCCACGCCGGCCCCCACTGACAGCGCGAAGCCGAATGCTACAGCGGTACCATCCAGGTGATAGTTCCTCAGGCCTGCCACCCACTGGAGAACCTTGGCCGGGATGGCCGCTCTGGTGATGTGTACATCCCAACTCGCGAGAAGCACTCCCGTGCCTCCGCCCAGAATTCCGATCACAATGCTTTCCGTGAGCAGTTCGCGCGCGATGCGAAACCGGCTGGCGCCCAGAGCCGCGCGCAGACCGATCTCCCGCTGCCGCGCGGTGGAGCGCGCAAGTTGCAGATTGGCCACATTGGCACAGGCCAGCAGCAGAACGAAGGTGGCTGCGGCCAGCAGGATCTCACTGAAGCGGTCCGTGACCTCATTGATGGATTCAATCAGTGGTTTGATCACCACGCCGTGTCCCGCGTTGGTTCTCGGATAGCGGCGTTCCAGCTCCGCGCTTAACGCAGTAATTTCGGCGCGTGCCTGCCCAATGGACCCGCCAGGTTTCAGACGCGCGACCACATTGAGATCGGCCCGGTCGCGGCGGCTCTTTTCCTCGGGAGTGAGGGCGAGGGGAGTCCACAATTCTGTTGCGAGCGGAAACTCGAAATCCTCCGGCATCACGCCAATCACCGTATAGGTTCGGCTATCCAGAGAGATGGTCTTGCCTAAAGGAGCGGGCAGGGAGGCAAGCTGGCTTTTCCAGAAGGCGTCGCTGACGATCACCAGTGCATCGCGGCCCGGCTCGCAATCTCCTTCTGAGAAACTTCTACCCAATCGCGGATGCATTGCAAACGTCTCGAAAAAGCCAGCCGACACTTGATCTGCCTGCAAACGCCGAGGATCATCTACGCCAGTCAAGGTGGCGTTCCATCCTCGATAGGCTGCCAGATATTCGAAGGTGCGGTTGTTCTGTTTCCAATCGAAGAAATTGCCGGCTGCCAGCCGTCTTCGAGGAGAACTGAGTTTTACATCCGATTCCCAGACGGTCATCACGCGATCTAAGTTGGGATAAGGGAACGGGTGCAGAACCATGGATCTAACCCCAGTGAAGGCGGAAGTATTGACGCCGATCCCGACTGCGAGCGAAAGGACGGCGGCCAGCGTGAAACCGGGATTATGGCGCAATGCCCGCAGCGTATAGCGAAGATTGCCGCGCAGCTCGTCGAACCAAGCGAGACCGCTGGCCTCGCGGCAGCTTTCCTTGTATGCTTCGACGGCGCCGAACTCGATGCGGGCCTGTCGCTCCGCTTCGCCGGCGGAGAGGCCGGAACGCATGAGATGCTCGGCGCGGCTCTGGATATGGAAGCGAAGCTCCTCGGCCAGGTCGCGCTCCATGCGGGAGCGTCCAAGAATCGTGGCCAACAGGTGGCGAAGGCGCTGCATGTGTCTCCTAAGCTATCTAGGAGAAGTATGCATCCACTCTCCTAAGTTGTCAAGGGGAGCCGGGCGCTTGGCGCCGGCTCCCCTGACAACGTTCATCGGTTATCCGGTTCATCGGTTCTTTGGTTCGTATGGCCGTCCCTGTCTCTCGCTGGCGCCCCGGGAGTTAGGAACCGAAGAACGGAAGAACCGAAGAACCGTTATTTCTTCTTCTTCATTTCTCCGAGCGGCGTATCCAGTGTGCCGTTGCTGTTGATGCCCATGACGAAGTCCTGATCGCGGGGCGTGCCGGTGGTGTGCAGATATATTTTGCCGCTGCCCGTCCAACACTCCACGTCATCGCCGCCTTGGACGGATGCTTTGCCGGAGTGGAAAACAATGCTCGGGAATCCACTAGGGCTGAGGTACGTTCCGTCTATTTTTCCGGCACAGCTGGTGAGACCGGGCTTGGGGGGTTGGCCGGATGGGATGGACGCCACCGCGCGGCGTACTTGGGCGGCGGGCATCCAGTACTTGGCGCCATCCGGAAGGCGGATATTGTATTGCGAACCGTCAATGGCCACGAGTTCACTCTTGGTCCACTCGCCGAATAGTAAGACTTCCAGCGCATCGCCCGGTTTGAGAGGAGCCTTCAGAGAGACTTGCGGATGGCAACGGTCGAGTGAAATCAGGAGTGCTGCGCGCGAAGAGTGCGAGCGCCGCGCGGGATCGGCGCCGGCGTAATATTGAACATCGCAAACGGCGCCGGGGTCCGTCGAAGCGCAGCTCAGGATCTTGATTCTCGGAGAGTTGGGGCCGCAGTCGTACACCACGTTCAATTGCAGAGGTTGTGAGGCGGCCAGCAGCATGGCAGCGCTTGCCAGCAGCGGATTTAGTAGAGATCGCACTCTCTTTCACATGCGCATGGGGCGGCGAGTTGCGTGAAAAAAGATTCCAGCCGTGCAATCCAGAGGTTCATCCCGGTAAAATGATATATGCATGTCTGCCGCCGTCCCCCTAAATGAAGTAACGGATCTGCGCGATCCGGTACTTTACCTCAACCGCGAATTGAGCCACCTGGAATTCCAGCGGCGCGTATTGGAAGAGGCGCGCGATGCCCGCAATCCGCTGCTCGAGCGGGTGAAGTTCCTGTCGATTTTGGGATCGAACATTGATGAGTTTTTCATGGTCCGCGTGGCCGGATTAATGCAGCAGATCGAGAACAAAGTACAGGAACCAGGCATGGATGGCAGGCTACCGGCTGAGACCTTGGGAGCCATCCGAGTTGAAGTGGGCGTGCTGATGAAAGAGGCGCACGATTTTTATCGCGAAGAACTGGCGCCCGAGTTGGCTGCCGCACACATCCGGCTGCTGGATCTGACTGAGATAGAGCCGGAGCAGCGCGGCGTTCTGGACTGTCTCTTTTTGGATAAGATTTTCCCGATCCTTACGCCTCTTGCTTTTGATCCAGGCCGTCCATTCCCGCATATCTCAAATCTCAGTTTCAACCTGGCCGTGGTAGTCCGGGATCTGAATGGGCCGGAGCACTTCGCGCGCGTGAAGATTCCTGATTCGCTGCCGCAATTCCTGCCGGTGACCGTGGCGGGCGAAAATGCACCCGGACGTTGCGCTTTTGTTCCCGTCGAGCAACTGGTGATGGCCAATTTGCAGCACCTGTTTCCGGGCCTCGATATTGTCCGGGCGCATACCTTCCGGGTAACGCGCGACGCAGATGTCGCGATCAAGGAACTGGAGACGGACGATCTACTAGAGAGTATTGAGGAGGCGGTGTGGCAGCGGCGTTTCCGCGACGCCGTGCGCCTTCAGGTGGACGCCGGAATGCCGGACTCGATGGTAGAGATCCTGGTGAGCAATCTGGAAGTGGAAGCCTCCAGCGTTTACCGCGTGGATGGTCCGCTGGATCTCAGCCGCCTGCGGCATCTGGCGGCGCTGGATCGGCCGGATCTCAAAGACAAGCCGTTTTTGCCCGTTACGCCACCCGGGTTTGGAGCCAAGGAGGACGATGTCTTCGGACTGATCCGCCAGGAGGATCAGCTCTTGCACCATCCTTATGATTCGTTCCAGCCGGTGATCGAATTTCTACGCAAGGCCGCCAAGGATCCCGATGTGGTGGCCATCAAGATGACGTTGTACCGGTTGGGCCGCAACTCGCCGATTGTGGAAGCGTTATTGGAAGCCGTGGAGAACGGGAAGCAGGTTGCCGTACTGGTGGAATTGAAAGCGCGCTTCGACGAAGAAAGCAACATAGAATGGGCCCGCGCGTTGGAGCGCGAGGGCGTGCATGTGGTTTACGGATTACTGGGTTTGAAAGTGCATTCCAAAGTGGCGCTGGTGCTGCGCAGGGAAGGCGACGTGATCCGCCGGTATTGCCATCTGGCCACGGGCAACTATAATCCTTTCACCGCGAAGCTTTACACAGACCTGGGATTTTTCACTAGCGACGATCAAATCGGCGCGGATGCCACTGACCTGTTCAATTATCTGACCGGCTATTCGCACAAGAAAAGTTTCCGGAAGCTGCTGGTGGCGCCGCTGAATATGCGCCAGCGTCTGGAGGAATTGATCCAGCGCGAGATCGATGTGCAGCGCAATGGTGGGCAGGGCCGTTTGATTTTCAAAACCAATGCGCTCGAGGACGGTCCCATTATCCGCCTGCTCTACCAGGCCTCGCAGGCGGGCGTGGCCGTCGATTTGATTGTGCGAGGTGCGTGCTGCCTGCGTCCGAATGTTTCCGGGGTGAGCGAAAATATTCACGTTTCGAGCATTGTCGGCCGGTTCTTGGAACATAGCCGCATTTATTATTTTGGGAACAACGGGGCGGAGGAATGCTATCTGGGCAGCGCGGATCTGATGCCGCGCAATCTCAATCGCCGCGTGGAGGTGATATTTCCGGTGGAACGCCCGCAATTGGTGCAGCGCTTGAAGGATGAGATCCTGCATACATATCTGCACGACAATCGGAACGCGCGGCGCATGCATAAGGATGGGACGTACAAACACAAATCCCGTAATGGCGGACACGACAGCCAGGCATGGTTTTTGAGCCAGAAGACTGCGCGGCCAGCGAATTGAGATACCGATGAGTGGTGGCGAACCCAAACCTCCGGACGGACCGCCGAAGAAGTCCTCGCGGATGACTACCATCTTGTGGATCATCATCGGATTGATGCTGGCGCTCATCGCCGCTTGGACGGTGTGGGCGGGCCGCCAGGGGGATATTCACTCGATGTGGGCGCCGGATTAACGCGCGCTTTGGGCGAAAAGCACTCCCGGACCCAGCACCAATATGAAAGCCAGGGCGAGTGCGATGGCCGTCGAGATCCAGGGCCAACTCCTTTGGATGGGCGCCGGCTCCGGCTGGGAGCCTAGTGGGATTCGGTCGCCCTTCAGCCAGTCCATCATCCAAAGGAGCCCGGAAGTACCGCCAAAGGTCGATGCCGCGGCAGACATGACGACCAGAATCAAGCCCTGAGGATTTAGAGAGCCGGCTACACATGCCAGAATACCTCCAGCGAAGTACGGCATTCTGGAGAGCTGTACGGCGCGCACGAAGCGCTGCTCTTTATCGCTCCCGATCAGAGGACGCAGTTCCAGCAAACTAAAGCGGGCCACCAGCATGTACGCCGCTGCGCCAAAGATCGTCATGCTGACTCGCCAGATCCATTGTGGGCCGAGACCTTGAATGAACAACGCCCAGTCCCCGAAGCCGCCAATTCCGGAGAATGCGAAATAACCGGCGGCGATGAAGAGATTCACCGTCATGGAAATCCACAGGAAATACTGGAGGCTGGGGTGGGCCCGGCTAGTGATGCGCCCCAGGGCAAATGCCAAGGCTCCAGCAATAACGTTCATCAGCGTGCCGCCGGCCATCACCAGGCGGCTGTCCACGCTGCACTCCATGTGAACCGTGGAGATGACGAGCAGCTTGCCTCCAACCAAAAGACAAGCGCCGCCATGCCCTACGCCTTCGTGCAGCACGGTCGCGAGAATGTAGGCGATGACCGCGATGCAGGTGATTGTAAGCGTATCGGAAGGAACTGGTTCCGTCTCGACATGCTGCATGGCTGCCCCGAGTTTAAACTAGCCGATCTATTTGATGCCGAAGCGAATCAAAACATTCAGTACGAATGCGAAAATCCCTGCGCCCAGCAACACTGTAACGGGCAAGGTCAACACCCAGGCCAACAGGAGATTCCGAAGCGTTTCCATCTGCAAGCCGGAGTGGTTCGCAGCCATGGTCCCCGCCACACCCGACGACAGGACGTGAGTGGTGCTTACCGGAAGTCCATACTTGTCTGCCGCCAAAATCGTGGCCGCAGCAACCAATTCCGCCGCCGCACCCTGAGCGTAGGTGAGATGCGTTTTGCCGATCTTTTCACCTACCGTAACCACGATGCGCTTCCAGCCGATCATGGTGCCCAGGCCCAGCGCGATGGCAACCGCGACTTTTACCCAGACAGGAATGAACTTGGTGAGCTTGTCCATATGAGATTTGAGCGATGCGGCCGACTTTTGCTCCTCCGGGTCATCGAGCTTATGGGCTTTCAATATTTTTCCGAGCGCTTCCGATGTCAGGTACAAATCGCTTCGCAGGAGCGAGCGCTGGGGTTTGGTCAGTTCCGAGAGGCTGGTCTTGCCGCTCAGCGTATCGGAGATTTCGCGGCATTTGACACCAATTGCTCCGTATGTACGCTCTTCCAACTTGCCGGATGTTTTCAGATAGGCCGAAAGATCGTCGGATGCCGCCTGCAACCCGGCCATAGCTATCCCTATGGCATGGCGATCCATTTGGAAAGAGATGGCCTGCGCGTCCGCGGCCAGCGCCTGGATGGACTCCTGGCTGGTGCTTTGATCCACGGCGTAGGTAGCCGGCAAGATTCCGATCAGGATCAGCATAATCAATCCCATGCCTTTTTGGCCGTCGTTGGATCCGTGCCCGTAGCTAACGCCGGTGCAGGTAAGCACCAGTAGGCCGCGAATCCAGAGCGGTGGGGCTTTGTCTTTTTCGGGCGATTGGTACAGTTCCTTGTTCCTGATCAGGAATTTCATGAGCAGCAACAGCCCGGCCGCACAAACGAAGCCGACCAATGGAGAAATCAGCAGGGATAAACCGACCTCTTTGGCCTTCACCCAATTCACGCCCTCGCCGAACTCGTGGCCTTTCGACAACATCGAGTTCGCCAGGCCCACGCCCATAATTGAGCCGATCAGCGCGTGAGAACTCGAAGCCGGCAAGCCCAAATACCAGGTACCCAGGTTCCAGATGATGGCTGCAATCAGAAGCGCGAACACCATGGCGAAACCGGCGCCCGAGCCGACGTTGAGGACCAGTTCCACTGGGAGCAATGCCAGCACTCCAAACGCTACCGCGCCGGTGGAAGTTAGGACGCCGATTAGATTCCAGCAGCCGGACCAAACCACCGCGACCATCGGCTTGAGGGTGTGTGTGTAGATGACGGTGGCCACCGCGTTGGCGGTGTCATGGAATCCGTTGACAAACTCAAAACTCAATGCCAGCCCGAGGGCCAGCAAGAGAAAGATGGCGCTGCCTGTCGAGAGGGTCTCCCCAAATAGTTCCATCCACGCTCCCTTTGGAAAACGAAGTCACCAGACTACCCGATGAATGTTACATGTGTATTACGTTCGGAACTTTTTCGGAAGGCGGAAGAGGAGTTTAACGGTGCTTTGGTGAGATCGCCCGAACCATGGCGGAAATCCCGGCCATCAACGCGGTGAACGGTATCAAGAAGAGGAGCGCGAGGGGAAGAATTGCGGCGGTGCGCCAAAAGTAGCTTGGAATGGAACTCCAAACTCGAGCGCTAAAGACACCCCAAACCGCGAATAACGACGATCCGAGCAGGATTCGAGCCATGGCGGCGGCGACGCGGATCATAGCCTCCGGAAGGCTCAGGTTGGGCGGGAAATTATGCGGGATGGCGAACCGTTCGGCGAGGGACCGGGGACCGGCGGATTCGGCTTGAGACAGTGGCAGGGCAAACCACGAAAGGATCTTTTGCCTCATGATTAGCTTATCGGCGCCCTTTTTACTATGGTGGCACAAAACCGAACCGCGATCGAGAAGGACGCGGCGAAAAATCGGCGAAAGCTCCGGCTCCCTCACTGAGAGCGGTCCGGCACTCCGGCCCCGAAGCTGATCTGGCGAACCGGCTCGCCTGCGTACTCGGCTAAATGCGTTGATCCGATGTGCGCTACATAGCCGTCTGGTCGAACCAGAATCCGGGCTCCCTCGGGAGTTACCAGCTCTGTCGCATGGCTCCCGCGTAAATGATCGAAGAGACGGCTGCCATCGTCCAGCCGGGCATCCGGCATGCGATCGCCAGGATGCAGATTTCCGAGTGTGACGCCTGAGGATAAGGGGCTCGACCGGTAATGTAAAGCGAGTTGGTCGGTTCGGTCACCGCGCTTGAGCGAACGGGTTTTGAGCAGGCGTTTGCTCAAGCCGAGCACCGCGGCTGCGATCGGGAGACGCTCGGATTCATACGTATCGAGCAGTGAATCGGGTCCGCCGCGCGCGACGTGAGCCAGCTTCCAGCCCAAGTTGTAGGCATCCTGCACGCCCGTGTTCAGCCCCTGGCCTCCGGACGGTGGATGCACATGCGCCGCGTCCCCTGCTAAGAACACGCGCCCGACGCGATAACGATCGACCATGCGCGCTGACGGACGGTAAATCGATTTCCACGCGACGCGCTCTACAGGATGGCCAGTCACGCAGCGCACCAGGTCCTCGATGCCCCGCGCGGCGGCCTCTGCTTTCGCCGTGAATTGGAACAAGGGCGTATTCGGCAACGGGCAGAGCCCGATTGCGCCGCCTTTGGCGAAGGGCCAAATATGCCAGTCGCGACGATCGAGGCCCGCGATTTCGAGATCCGCTATCAGCACGGGTTTCTCGTCGATCGCTTCACCCTCCAGACGGAGGCCGAGCGTTCTTCGCACGGTACTGTGGCCGCCGTCGCATCCCACCAGGAATTCGGCGTGCACCGTTTCGCCGGTTGAGAGTGTGGCCTCGACGCCGTGCTCATTCTGCGTGAACGTATCGAGAGACTTGCCGAATTCGACCTCGAGGCCGAGGGCGCGCAGCCGCTCGCGCAGGATTGCTTCCGTGCGTGCTTGGGGGACCATCCAGATGTTCGGATACGGAACGCTTTCAGTCGGCTGCTTGGATGAACCGAGCGAGCCCGCCCGCAGCGAGCAAGGGCCGAAATGAATCCGGAACTTCGGGTAAATCGCGCCGGCGGCGAGAATCGGCTGGATTACCCCGAGATCCTCGAAAATCTCGAGGGTGCGCGGCTGCAGGCCCTTGCCGCGGGATCCTTCAAAAGGCGTGCTGGAGGCCTCGATTAAACGCATCCGGATTCCACGCCGCGCCAGATCCAGCGCTAGAGTCAAACCGGTTGGCCCCGCGCCGGCGATCAATACAGTTGTTTCGTACACTGTACGAATAGAATAATAGTACAGTGTACGAATGTCAAGAACGAAATCGCAGTTGACCCGCCAGAAGATCGCAGCCACCGCGCTCGCCATAGCCGACGAAGAAGGCTTCGAGGCGGTGTCGATGCGCCGAGTGGCGCAAGAGCTAAAAGTCGGAACGATGAGCCTTTACTATTACGTGAAGACCAAAGACGATCTGATCGCAGTAATGGACGATGCGCTGATGGGAGAAGCCCTGCTGCCGTCGCTTCCGAAGGGCTGGCAGTGCGCACTGTTGGAGATCGCCAATCGAACCCACGCGATATTCATCCGTCACCCCTGGGCGCTGGCCGCGATGTTGACGGCGCCCCCGGGCCTCAACGCGATGCGCCATATGGAGCAGTGTCTCGAAGCGCTCGCTCGAACATCCATGACCGGGAAGCAGAAGATCGCGCTGCTGGCCACCGTGGACGATTTCGTTTTCGGCCACGCGCTGCGCGAAGCGGCCGGCGACGCGGCGATCGACGTCAAGTTCGCCACCGCTCAGCTTGCTACCGGCGCTTTCCCCCGGCTCGCGGAGGTGTTCGGCGGTGGCCGCATCGAATCGAGCAAAGATCGTTTCGAGCGAGGACTGCTGGCGCTGCTCCGCCATCCAACCGATTAGCTGCAATAATGGTGCCCGATGAAACATCACACCTGGGATACCGTTCCGCTGGAAGTAATGAGCGAGGTGATCTCTCGAAAAGTGATCAGCGGCCAGAAGGCCATGGTGGCGCAAGTGTTCCTGAAAAAGGACGCCGTGGTGCCCGAGCATCATCACGAAAGCGAGCAGATCACTTACATCCTGGAGGGTGCGCTGAAATTTGAGCTGGAGGGCAGGGAAGTGATCGTGCGCCAGGGCGAAGTTTTGCACATCCCATCTAACGTTCCGCATCGCGCGGTGGCTCTGGAAGATACGCTCGATCTGGACATCTTTTCGCCAATCCGGACTGACTGGCTAACCAAAGACGACGCCTACCTGCGCCGAGGTGAGCGCGAAAAAGCGTAGCCCCGAACGCAAGTAAGGGGACCGTTCCGTCACTGCCAGGTCCCCTCGCTCACGCGCGGGGCTACAATGTGGCATGTCAACTCGCGTCCGCCTATTTTTTCTGCTGGCAGCTCTCGCCCGCACCGCGCTCGCGCAGTTCGACCCCAAAATGCCCGCCAGTGTCCCGGAAGTTACCGGACCCGTGGTCGAAAACGTGACCATGCACTACATCGATATTGCGGTGGGCACCGGCGCATCGGCCGCGCCTGGCAAACAGTATACGGTCCACTACACCGGCTGGCTGCGCAACGGAACCAAGTTCGATTCGTCGGTGGATCGCAACGAGCCTCTTAAGTTCGTGCAGGGTAAGCGTCTCGTTATCTCCGGTTGGGAGGTGGGTTTTGAGGGCATGAAGGTAGGCGGCAAACGGCGCTTGTTTATCCCTTACCAACTGGCGTATGGCGAGAACGGCCAGGGCTCCATTCCGCCCAAGTCCGAATTGATTTTCGACGTTGAGTTGCTGGGCGTGACCGACGTGCCGCCTGCGCCGGCCGCCGCTGATATCCTGCTGTCTTTCTCGGATTCCGAACAAAAGGTGATCGCGCTAGCGAAGGCTGTGCCGGAAGAGAAATATTCCTGGCGTCCCGCGCCGGGCGTGCGCTCCTTCGGCGAAGTTCTCGTGCACATTGTCTCCGCTAATCAACTGCTGATGAAGCTGGCCACGTCCGCGCCTTCGGCCGACGAATTGAAAACGGCTCTCGAAGAGCAATCCAAGCTGGAAAAGCAGACGCTTTCGAAGGAGCGAATCATCCAATTGCTGACCGAAAGTTTCGCTACAGTTCGCAAATCGTTAGAAAGCGCCCGGCCTGGAAATTTGGCTCAGAGTGCGGACTTCTTCGGCACGCCCACCACGCGCCGCGGTATTTTCGTGAACCTGGATGTTCACATTGCCGAGCACTTGGGCCAAGCCATCGCCTACGCCCGCATGAACGGAATCACACCGCCGTGGAGCCAGTAGCTAACGCGCGGTAGCTGGCTGCCAATCGACAGCCAAGGTTCCATCCGCGGCTCGCGCCTGAAGCGCGCGTACATAGGCTTGCGGAGTCCACCGCGTGAGGCTTCTTCCCGGCATTTTCAAATGGAGCGAGTCGCCGACGGCGCGCAGGAACTCCACGCAATCGCGCCCGAGCAGCGAAAATTCATGCTTGCAATCCCATTCTCGCGCCACTCGTTTGGATCGCTTGAAATCGCGTTCATCCACCTTGACGATCAGCGCGTAGGTTATGCCTTGCACGCTGTGATTCAGCATCTCGTCCATCACGCGACCAGAACCTGAAACCGCATGTATCAACGCGGCGCAATTTGACGCGTCATTTTCGGGATACAACCCCAGCGCTTCCACGCTGCTCATTTTTCGGCGGTCGTCCTCAATGCCCCACACCACGAAGGCATGTCCGGTGGAACTCCCGCCTCGGGAAGCCAGCACCACGTAGTACGCCTTTCGCCCATGCGTAGCGCTCAAATCCAGCGTCGTAAGAACTTGCGCGGACAGAGGAAATAAGGCAAAGACGAATGCGATTAAGGCTTTCAACGGAACCATTTTAGCAACCCATCGCGCTTCGCAATTCTTTTACAGCATGTTCACACGCGTGCCCGGCATCAATTGCGTCTCATAGCCAGATGCGGAAAATCATTGTTCCTCTAACCAGTGTTGCGGTCCTGTTAGCCCTCGTCGCAACAGCCCGTCCAAAGGGCGACACCGAACAGGGCAAGAAGGTGTTCGAGCAATGCGCTGTTTGCCACAATGCCGACACTGCCGAAACCAAAGTCGGCCCGTCGCTTAAGGGCCTGTTCCAGCGCAAGAAGCTGAAGAACGGCAAGCCGGTGTCTGATGAAAGCGTCTTGGCCAAGATCAATTCCGGCGGCGGAGGAATGCCGTCGTTTGCGGACACGCTATCCGCGGACGAGAAGGACAATTTGCTTGCGTATCTGCACTCCCTCTAAATTCTCAAATGTCCACATTTTCAAATGTCCACCACCGCGCTGCCACTCGATAGAACAGTACCTGCACGATCGTCGCAGTTCCAGGTGCTGGACGCGCTCGACTGGATGGTAGGCGCTGCGTTGTTTGTTGTGTCTCTCGCGCTGATCATTCCAGCGGCCATCGCGACGTGGATCCTTTCCCGCCGGTCACCATTTATCGCTCATCTGCGAGTTGGCAAAGATGGGCAAACGTTGTGGGTGTGGAAATTGAGAACCATGTGGCCGCGCCTGCAACCTGCCGCCGCGGAGGAGAAAGGTTGGGTGCAGCGTATCGAATGTGATCCTCCGCCCGGCCCAAAGCCACGTAGCGATGCCCGCGTCGCCAGCCGCTTCGCACAATTGTGCCGGCGGTATTCGATTGATGAGCTGCCGCAATTCTTTCACATAATGCGCGGCGAGATGTCGCTGGTGGGGCCACGCCCACTTACTCGAGGCGAGCTCACCGAGCATTATGGCGCTCAAGCCGGAGAGATCCTGACTCGCAAGCCCGGGCTGACTGGGTATTGGCAGACGCGCGGGAGAAGCCGGCTTTCTTATGCGGAGCGAGTTGCACTGGATCTGCAGTTGGTACGCGACTTATCCACCCGGCTTTATCTGCAACTGTTGTTGAGAACCATCCCGGAGCTGATGCGTGGCGACAACGCCTGGTGAAGTCAGTTCCCCAGCAACTGTTTTTGTTCCTCCGGCGGCATTTGATCCAGCAGGCTGGTGAACACGCCGTTGGTCCATCCGAAGCCGGCTTCGTTGGACGAATATCCGAAGTGGATTTCGCCGCTCACGCGCGAGGTGCGCCGCACCACGTCGTATTTCTCCACGATGATTCCGCTCTGCTGATACTGCTCCAGCACCAGCGATAACCACTCTCGCGAGATGCGATTCGCCTCAGCCTCGTATCCATAGCGGCGCAGACCCTCCACCGCGATCATCTCGATGGGCGCCCAACCGAACGGAGAATCCCACTGATTGCCGCTGGCATTGATGCTGGTCTGTAATCCACCAGGACGCTCGAACATCCCGAGATTGCGAACCACCGCGGCTGCCTGATCCTTGGTCGCAATACCGGCCCACAACGGATAAAAGGTGGTGAGATACGGATAATGGCGCAGCCGGTGGTGCACAAATTCGTAGTCGAAATAAAGCCCGGACTGCTCATCCCACATCAGTTGGTTGATGTGGCCGGCACGATCCTGAGCACGCTTCTCCCACGTGGTCGCGTCCGCTGGACGATCCAAAATGCGGAGGATCTCCGCAGTTTGGAATTCCATCAGGTACAGCAGTGAATTCAGGCATACCGGATTGTAGTGGATGATGTCGACGTTGAATTTGCCGAACCGGTCTGATGGATCGAATCCGGATTCGCGCATGGATCGATCGCCTTTGTAGAACAGCGATGTCAGGATATCCCGTTTGGCGTCGAAGTATTCGCCAACGTCGTAGTCGGTTACTTTGTGGGTACGGTAGTATTCTTTGATCAGCTCGTAATGCGTGCGGCCCTGTGCGTCTTTTTCCGCCGAGAGCACTTCGGGCGCGGGGCCTTCGCCAAGATCGTAATAGCGCGAGAGTCCGCTAGAGGGCGTAAGATGCGGCTCTGAGGTCCAAAACCGGTAATATTTTTCGATTGCCGGCACGGCATCTTCCAGCCATTTCCGATCCTTGGTTTTCGCATAAACTCCCAGCAGCATTTGAGTGAGAAAGGGCGGCTGAGAACGGGTTAAGTAATAAGTCCGGTTCGCGTTGAGGATCTTGCCGTACTCGCGAATTTCGTACAGGAAATTGTCGGCCATGTCTTTGGCCAAATCCATCTCTCCATCGCGGATCAGGCCAACTTGGATGAAGAAACTATCCCACCCGTACATCTCGTTGAAGCGGCCTCCTGGAACCACGTACGGGTCGGGCAGGTAGAGCAGGCCCTGTTCTTCAAGCTTCGAGGGATCGTCCGGCAGCACGCGCAGCTCAATCTTAGCGAAAGCCGCGGGAGCAAGCTCCTGGTGCAGCTGACGTGCAATTCGCCGAATGTCCTCGCTGTGTGAAACGTAAATGGGCCAGCGCCCGTCCGGATCAGCGTGAAATTTGGGATCCACCGCGGCCGTCGCCAGCATGTGATTCGACCTGGTGAGCAACGCCCAGGTTTTCTTGATGTAAGTCAGAATCGGATCGTGCTGCGGCGGTGCTTGGGCGAAGCACAGCGCCGTCACCAAAAGTGCGCAGCTAAATCTCCGGAATCGGGAAAGGTTCACCATGAAAAGATCACCGTTGCTTGTTGATAGCCCTCTCCAGCTGGAAAACGAATCCGGACTTTAGAGCCGGCGAGCTCGGCGCCCTTGGATTGCATATTGGGCTGGTTGATTCGCACTGGAAGATCGTATTCCGCGCCGCCCGGCGCTTCAAAAACCACTTCGTATCGATTGGCCGTCCGCTGCTCGCCGACCACCTTCAATTGTGAAGTGCGCGCGCCGGGCAAAGGTAGGTCGCTTGGAATGCCAATCTCTACGGCCGGAAGCTGCAGCACCAGCTCATGCACAGCGGCAGCCGGTTCGTGGCACGCTTGGTCGCGCGGCGCTGTTTGCGGGAGCAGACAAAAAGCCTCGGCCTTGGCCGATTTAGCGCGCACCAGCAAGCGATCCTTCTGCCGTGTGAATTGAAGATCGATTCGCGAATTCCCGAGCGGTACATTGTGGAGCTGCGCTGAATCCCACCCGGAAGGCAGATTCGGCGCCAACCGAAGTGTGTGATGCAAGGCGTCCCAATCCAGCCCGAACAGCCCGCGCACAGCCGGCGTAACAACCATTGCGGACGACCAGATCTGATGGCTGCTGCTGCGGCCCAGCGGCTGATACAAATCGCCCGACAACAATTCCGTCACCGAGCCCAGATCCTGCGCCCAGGTGAGCCCCGCATTTTGCATCAGGTGCGCGTAACCTGCCAAAGCTCTGTCCGCGCGATATTCGGCGAGCGATACCCAACCCGTGAACAGCGGCCAGATGGAGCCTTGATGATAGCTGATGGGATCGTAAAACGGCGTGCGTTCACTAATGTCGCGCGTGCCCCAGTCGGTGGAGAATTCGGACGACGCCCAGCGCCCCAGCATTTGATCCGCGCGCGGGAGCGCCAGCCGCCCGGTCCACCACGCTACGGCTGGATAGATGGTCGCCGTGCGATCCAAGCTGCCGTCTGCATTGCGGCTGAAAGCGTAGAAGTGCGCAGCGGAGTCGTAATACTCGGGCTCTAGTTTCGCCCGAATCTCCTCGGCTTTTTTGTGCGCATCGGCCGCTATGCCCGCGTCGTTCATGAGCGCGGCCAGCCGCGACATGGCATCGGCGGATTGCTGATCGAGCGCGGCTAGATAAATCTCCTGGTGAGGCATGCCTTGAGGCCAGCTCTCCACCCAGCCGGTGCCTTCGGTGTTCTCGTAAATACCGTCGCCATCGGAATCGTGCGCGCGAGTGAAGGCGTAGGCGCGCCGCACCGCATCCCAGTGATTGCGGAGGAACGCCACATCGCCGCTGGTGTTGACATAATCCTCCATGGCCATCACGAACAGCGGCGTTGAATCGGCGGAGGCGTAGAAATAGGGCGTGGATTTCCAATCCACCAAGTCGGCGCTCTGCGCAAATTCATGCATCATCTTTCCGTCCGCCCGTTGCCGACGGATCAGAAATTCGAGCGCGGTCCTGGTCAAGGCAAAATCGCCGTAGCTATTGATGGCGTACGAGGTCCACAGCGAATCACGGCCAAAAAACCAGCCGTATCCGGGACGCGCGGAATCGCCGGATTCGTAATAGCCCGCCACTAGCCCGGTTTCGTCATGGAATTTGACTTTTCCTTGATCGATCGAGATCGCAGCCCAACGCAACGCGCGATCGAACTCGGCGTCGGGAGTTTCGCTGCTCAGGCGCGTATCGAAAAAGTGCGCGTAATAGTCGCGCGTCTTCCTGTACAGTACCGGAATATTGTTGTTGAGGGCGGAGAGATGCTCCCGAGTCGATTTCTGATCGCCGAGCGCGAAGATGAGCGGAAAGAACAGGTCCTTATCGGTCTTTGGATCAAAGGCCAGCTTAAGTTCCGTCGGGTACGTCCGCGGCCGTTCCTGATACGGCGGCAGAATGCCGGGTTCTGTGCGTGGCATGGCGATCGCGGCAGAGAAATCGGGATTGTCGGTATGAAAGACGTAGTATCCGCCGTTTGCCACCCACTCGGCGTTGGGCGGCCCGAAATTCGGCGCCGGCCACGCGCGCAACATCTCCGGTCTGAATCGCAACGTGAGGCGCAAGGGCCGGACGGAATCGATCTCGAACAGCACCACCGGCCCTGCGTCGCGCGAAGCGAACACGTGCTGCTTCACGGTGAATGCGGCATGCGAATAAGTGATGGTGGTCATGGCGGGCGCCACCTGGATAACCGCCGCGTGCGAGGTGACGTCGATCGGTACCGGATAATCCGCCAGTTCCGCTGTAATGCTGAAGCCGCTCACAATTTTGACAGGATAAATCCAAGCCTCGAATGTTCCACTTTGTTCGCCGAAGATCGCCCCGCGCTCTCCGGCAACGGTGAATGGCTCCGAAGGCTCCACAGCGCGCGTGATGGTAAGCGGATCAGACCCGAGCGCGAATCGCGGGATGGGCCGCAATGCCGGAGTCTGCTGCGCCGAAGCAGCCATGGCGGTGATCAGAAAAAGAGCCAGTCGCAACAAGATTGAGTATGGCGCAAAGGCGCGGCCGGTTGCTACTCAGCCGTTGGTTAGGACGCTTTCGCGAAGGTCTTGGGTTGGAACTTGTAGAAGTAGGCGCCGGCGATGTACGCGCCCTTGACCGATTCGTTCAAAATCAGGCGGTCCAACGGTATTTGCCCATCGCCGCTGAAGGCCGTTATCATTCTGGAACTCGGTGAAAACACCGCGACCCTATCAAACAACTCGTGAGGAAGATCCGCTGTAGACTCGATAACGTCCAAAACGCGGGAGTACACGAATCGTGGGCCTTGGTCGTGGGACCAGCGGTGTGACTAGAAGTAGCCTCCAAGTATCGTCTTCCATCAACCAGAAGGCAGCCTCAACCTACAGCTTGGCATCCAGCGCCTCGACCAGCCTTTTTCCGGCGGACACGTCCGGACCTACCAATGCAGTTCGATCCATGGAAGCACCCCTTCTTGATTATCACTGATCGCCCGAAATCCGTATCTGGGAAGTCGTGCACCTTTGTCAGCTTCGCTATGCAAGCCTTCAGCGCGCATTCCACCGAGTAACCAGCGAGATAATAAGCGCCCGGCCAACGCTTCTGTTCGAGCAGGACCTGCGCATCGGCCAGGTGCTGCTCGGAGAGCTGCTGCAGCAGCTCGCGATTGAGACGGATCATCGCACTCTCAGTTTACCCACGAACTATGTTGCTCAACCCTCCAACCAGCGCTCCCGTGGCAAATTCGGTGAACCGGAGTGTGGCCTCCGCCGACCCGAGCGGGAGCCGCTTCGCGATCGCCAATTTCGCAATGCCGTGCACCAGCGACCATGCTACTAACGCTAGCGCCTGCGGGTCTCCGGGCGGCATTTTCCTTGCCTTCTGGGCAGCCACGATGTTATCCAGCAGCACCTGAAAAGCTCGCCGGCCCGAAGCGGCGTACTCCGGATAGGCACTCAGATCTTGGGAATAATCGAACATCGCCGAAAAATGTTCCGGCCATTCCAGCGCAAAGCGCACGTACCCAAGGCCGCTCCACTCCAGCGCCTGAAGCGCATTGCCCGCGTTGGCCGACGCCGCAATCATCGAATCGGCCAGCTTTTCAAAACCATCGCCCGCTACCGCCGCCAGCAACTCGTCTTTGTCACGAAAGTGCCGGTAAGGCGCATTGTGCGAAACCTTGGCCTGCCGGGCCACCTCGCGTAGCGTGAAGTCCCGCGGCCCCCGCTTGGCCAGTATCTTCACCGCGGCACGGACCAGCGTTTGCTTCAGGTTGCCGTGATGATAGGGCCGCTCGCGCTGCATTTACTCCAAGATAGCGCAAGATGTTGACAAGAGCAACATCGCCGCGTTATAATGTGGCTGGTGTCAACATCGGAGGTTTTCTATGCCGAATAAACCCGTGGGCGTTTCATACAAACAGGTCTCGATCGAGGAGCTCTGGGACGCGATTGTAATCGGCTCCGGCATCGGTGGGTTGACTGCTGCCGCGCTGCTCGCCAAACATGCCGGCAAGCGTGTTCTGGTCCTGGAGCGCCACTACACCGCCGGCGGATTCACGCACACCTTCCATCGGCCCGGCTACGAATGGGATGTCGGTCTCCACTACATCGGTCAGGTACAGGATACGGCCTCGCCGCTGCGCGCCGCTTTCGATCATCTCACGGAAGGCCGGCTGGCATGGAATCCGATGCCCGATGTTTACGACCAGATTCGCATCGCGGATCGCGCGTACGAATTCCCGAGCGGCGTGGACCGTTTTCGCGAAAGCCTGCTCCAGGCGTTCCCCTCCGAAGGCGCGGCTATAGATCGTTATCTCGCCGCGGTCTTCGCCTGTGTAAAAACGACGAACACGTATTTTGCGGAAAAAGCGATTCCGCGAATCGCTGCCCGGTTGGCGGGCGCCTGGATGCGCGCTCCATTCCTGCGCTGGGCCAACTCCACCACGGCGGAAGTGCTGGCCGGCATCACCACGAATCGCGAGTTGACCGGCGTACTGACAGCTCAGTGGGGCGACTACGGCCTGCCTCCTGCCGAGAGCAGTTTCGCCGTGCACGCCACCATCGCCGCGCATTATTTCGATGGTGCCAGTTATCCGGTGGGAGGCGCATCGCAAATTGCCGCGTCCATCGCACCGGTAATTGAGCGGACCGGCGGCAAGATCGTCGTTAGCGCCGAAGTGGACAAGATTATGCTGGACCGCTCCGGCCGCGCGAACGGAGTCCGGATGGCGGATGGGCGCGAATTCCGCGCTTCCGTGATTGTGAGCGATGCCGGAGCGTTCAACACATTTGGCAAGCTGCTCCCACCGGACACACCCGGCTGCGCGGCCGTCGCCAGCGATATTTGTGCCGTCGGGCATTCCATGTCCTACTTCAGCCTGTACGCCGGTCTCAACCAGAGCGCCGCCGATCTGGGATTTTCCGGTACGAACATCTGGGTCTACCCCACGCCTGATCACGATGCGAACCTGGGGCGCTACCGCGCCGATTCCGCAGCGCCCTTTCCGTTGCTCTACATTTCTTTTCCCTCGGCCAAAGACCCGGACTTTGCGGTCAGGCACCCCGGCCATTCCACTGTCGAAGTGATTACCTTGGCTCCCTATCAATGGTTTTCGGAATGGGAAAACACACGTTGGAAGCACCGCGGCGCCCGCTACGACGAATTCAAGCAATCCTTCACCCAGCGGCTCCTGGAAGCATTGGAACAGCATGTGCCGGCCGCCGGCAGCCACATCGAACATGCCGAAATCTCCACTCCTTTGACCACGCGTCATTTCGCGAATTACCAGGCCGGCGAAGCTTACGGATTGAGCGCGACACCCGCGCGTTTTCGTTTGCGCTCGCTCTGCGCGCAGACACCAGTGCGGAATCTGTTCTTAACCGGACAGGATGTTGCGACGTTGGGAGTCACGGGAGCGCTGTTTGGAGGAGCCATTGCGGCATCGGCCATCTTGCGCCGAAATCTGGTGGGTGTTATTACCCGCCCGCTTGCCGCGCGGGCCGCGTGATTCCTGGGCGTAGCTGACAGGCCTGGCGCTAGAATTCAATTGTGCGTCCCACTCGCTTCATAAATCTCGCTCTGGTCCTCTGGGCGATCTGTGCTCCCCTCGCGGTTGCCGCGGAATCCGGCGCCGAGTGGTGGCGGAAGGCAGTCGTCTACGAAGTCTATCCCCGCAGTTTCGCCGACAGCAATGGCGACGGAATCGGCGATCTCAACGGCATCACCAGTCACCTCGATTATTTAAAAGACTTGGGCGTGGATGCCATCTGGATCACGCCGTTCTATCCGTCCCCTCAAGTGGATTTCGGCTACGACATCTCCAATTACCACGCAATCGATCCGCAGTACGGTACGTTAGCGGATTTTGATCGTCTGCTCGAAGAGGCCAAGAAGCGCGATATCCGCGTGGTCCTGGACATGGTTTTGAATCACACCTCGGACCAGCATCCCTGGTTCCTGGAATCCAAATCTTCGCGGGACAATCCCAAGGCGGAATGGTACATGTGGCACGACGGGAAGGACCACCAGCCGCCCAACAACTGGCAATCCATCTTCGGTCACTCGGCCTGGCAATGGACGCCGGAGCGCGGGGAGTTTTACTATCATGCGTTCTATAAGGAACAGCCCGATCTAAACTGGCGAAACCGTGAGGTTCGCAGCGCGATGTACGACGAGCTGCGCTTTTGGATGAAGAAAGGCGTGGCGGGTTTCCGGCTGGACGCGGTGACATCGCTGTTCGAAGACCCGCAATTTCGTGATGAACCGATCGCCAGGCCCGGAAAGAACGCCTTCGGCGAACCGATTCTGACCCGTCAGTACACCGATAATCTGCCCGAGTGTCACGATGTGTTCCGTGAGCTGCGCCAAGTCACCAACGAATTCCCCGGCGGCGTGCTGATCGGCGAAACGTATCTCCCCAACATTGCCGAACTTGAAAAGATGTATGGCGCACATGATGACGAACTGCATTTGCCCATGGACACGCAGTTCGGGTTCACGAAACTTTCGGCTGACGCCTTCCGCCAGAAATTACGCGAAGCTGAAACGCAGCTAAACGGCCACATGCCGCTCTTCTTCTTCGACAATCACGACAATCCACGTTCGTTGAGCCGTTATGGCGATGGAACGCACAACGTGGCCATCGCGAAACTGCTCGCCACGCTATTGCTTACGCCGCGCTGCGCCGCCCTGCTCTACTACGGGCAAGAAATCGGGATGGAGAACAACGACCCTCAGCGAAAAGAGGATGTGCGGGATCCGGTGGGAAGGACTGGCTGGCCGAAAGACAAAGGCCGCGACGGCGAACGTACACCGATGCAGTGGGACGCGAGCGTGAACGCCGGTTTTAGCACGGCGAAGACCACCTGGCTGCCCGCCGCGCCAAACTACAAACAGCGTAACGTAGCGGCCGAGAACACCCATCCTGATTCGTTGTTGAACTACTATAAGGCTTTGCTACGGCTGCGCAAAACGAATACAGCGCTGCGCGATGGCGAGTTCGCGCTGGTCAATGAGTCCGACAAGAATGTTCTGGCTTTCGTCCGAAAGGCTGGCGGACAAACTGTTCTGGTCGCCCTGAATTTTACCTCAATGCCGAAAACCGTGAGCTTTGATTTGCCGGCGGGCCATCGAGCGATCACCTTGCTCAGCAGCTTTTCAAAGACCGGCGAGTCCAACAACCTGAAGCGTCTCGAACTCCCACCCTTCGGCGCCTTCGTAGGCCAGATTCAGTAACACAGGGCGAAACCCTCATACGCTCCAACTTAGCGCCTTCTGCATGCACTAGCTCTGTGAAGCAACCTTGGGCTCGGGGCCCGCGTCAACTTGCACATTTTGACAGTGCAGGATTGCCTCCATTCAACGAGGCAAAAGACTATTTGATCGCGACGGTCACGCCGCTCTGGCTAAGAAAGGGATATTGTGAAATGATGATCGGGACGGCGGATCCCGTTGAACTGCCGGCCGGGATCTGGACGTTCACCTGCATTATTCCATTGACCAGAGAAGGAGCTGTGCCTGCGTAGGCAATTGGAGCGGACATTCCGTCAATGCCGACATAAAGACCCTTGGCGAGCGTCAAGGAAGCTGCTCCTGGAACGATCTGCCCATCTCCAAAGGCAGGTGTGGTTTGGCCGCCCCCTGTCCCATATATTGAGATAATTGAACCACGCACCGCAGGGTTCGCCGGGGAGTTCGGGCTACCATCCTGATTCAAGATCGCACCTTGCCCAACTCCGGACTGATTCACTGTAAAGATCGCAGGCGTCGATTGTTCGAGCCCCGTTGTAAATTGCGCTGAAACACCCGCTGGTGTGAGAACCAACAAAACACCCCGGGGCAGAGTTATATCGCCAGGAACGACTGCATTGATCTGGGTATCACTGACGTAAAGAAGAGGAACCGGAAGACCATTGAACGTCAATTGCGTCCCGGCGAGCTGAGTTGGAAAATATCCCGCCATTGGTGACGCAGCGACGCCCTGTTTCGGACCAAGCCCTTGGCCGAAAATCGAGACTAGTTCAAGCGGGCTGTAGGGGCCGATTTGCAGGCTGGCGGCATCCGCCACAACGGCGACTTGCACGGGGTTTTGCTGGCTGAGATCGATTGAGATGAAAAAGAATGCTCCGGCCATCAGCACTCCCTGCGGCCCAGTCGCGATACCGGCCACTCTTTCGTCGCTGCAATCGCTGTACTCGGAGGCCGTAACTAAGTGGCCGGCATGATCAAAGCTGGCGACAAATGTCGAGTAAGGAATGTTAAATTCCGATGGAATCGAAATCACGTTACAGCTAGCCATGCTGTGATCGTTCGAAGGAAAATCAAAGGAGTTCGTGATTCCCGCAATCGTCACCGTGTCTCCAGTGAGGGTGAGCGCCATAGCGAGGTCGTCGCTACTGCCGCCGATCAACGTGGAAAACACAAGTTCCGTTCCGGCGGGATTCAATTCAAGTACAAAGGCCGTGCGGGCCCCATTTCTGACGTCTGTCTGGAAAGCGCCGGGGGTGGTCGGGAAGACGAACTCCGCCGGACCCGCTAGATAGGCGTTCTGTGAATTATCGACACGGATCGATACGCGTGGGTACACTTCGGCGTCATTAACGGACACACCAGGCAGATAGGTCGAGTACACAAATTGCCCTGACGCATGGTCCAGTCGAGTCACAAATCCCCCATACGGCAGTGGCTGAGGTGCAAACGAGGATGCTAGCGTGGGGAAAAAAGGACCCGCGATGCCGGCCACGTATATGTCTCCCGTCTGGTCGAAAGCCACGTCCGTCGCCCAGTCATCCCCGGGGCCGCCAAGGTAACTAGAGTAGTCGACCACCCCGCTGGCGTTCAACCGGACGATGACGCCGTCCTGGCCTGAGCCCGGACTTGCCATGGATGACTGAACGGCGTTTCCCGTGACAGGGAAATCGATGGAGGTTGTGCCGCCCACGACGGCGACATGGCCATCGGGGGCCAACGCGAGCGAATAAGCTATATCGGATCCGCTTCCTCCAATTAGCGTTGAATAGACAAGTGCGGTGCCCTGCGGATTTAGTTTGAACACGAACAGATCGGGATCGCCGGTACCGGGCACGTGTGAATTCCGCGGAACCGATGTCACTGGAAAATCCCTCGAATCCGTGTAGCCACTGACATAGACGTTCCCTTGCGCGTCGACCGCGATCCCAGCGCTTGTTTGGGCACTGGAGCCGCCCACTAGAACCGCCCAGATAACTGCGTTCGTTCCTGGCGCGAGCTTCATAACGAACACGTCACCCAAACCGTGGTAGCCGCTGAGAGGACCTGGTGTAGTAGGAAAGCTGGACAACCATGTCGTACCAGCCACATATGTGTATCCGCTGGAATCGGTAGTGATGCCAGTGATCTCACTGCCTCCTCCCACACTGAAACTGCTAAGCACAACCGGGTCGATGACCAGAACCGATTCCCGATCATAATCGCCGAGTTCCAAGTAAACTTCCTGGTTGGTTCCGAGACGGTAATGGCAGGAGATCGATCTTCGAAGACCAGCCGATTGCTGATAGGCAACCGGTCGCTGGTGTTCAATGACTAACTGGCCCTTACGAACTTCGATATCACCGTCGCTCGACAATTCGATGCTATCGGCCCCCTCGAAGGCAATTCGTATCAGGGTGGCGTCGGCATTCGGCGCGACGACGAAATCATATTCCGTGGCGCCGTGATTCCGATAGAACACCGCGTCGATTCCTGGATACAATCCACGCAGCCGCACTCTTCCGGAATTCTCATAAACTGGCGTCGGCGCCACAGATCCCGGAAAGGTCAGACGCACGTCCTGTTCGAGCGGCGGCCACGCCGCATGAACTGCGAGCGGCGCCGTGATCGATAGTATGAGAAGTTTCTCCAGCGGGCTCATCTTCATCGGATTGAAATGGTGACTCCAGTCTGGCTAGAGGTTCCGTCCGCAGCAACCACGACTGGGATGAAGTCACCCTCGGGCACACCGGAGGGAACGAGCGCGCTAACGGCGAAATACCCAGCGGGATAGCCCGCCACGGGAGCGACGCTTCTCACGTCCGCTGAGAGTCCGGCGATGGTTGCTGTGATTGAGGCCTGCGGCCTGGGTGTGCTACCGCCGGTAACAGCTCCTAGACCGGTAGTCACGAGGCGAATCACTTCACCTTTCCTGACTGGATTTTGGGATGAGTTCGTTGAGCCGTCCGCGTTGATAGCAACCGCCTGGCCCACCCCTATCCAGAGAGTCGTGAAGATGGCTGGATTCACTAGCGCGGTGGGTACCGTGCGCGGATCGCTCTGCACATCGCCGGACTTCACCGAAATGACGGATGTTTCAGAGCTGAAGTCACCCGTCGGCGCCAGCGCTACAATCGAGCCATCGTCGACCGAAAGCAAGGGCACCGGAGTGCCATCAATCATCAGTTGGATACCGGCGAGCTCGCTTGGAAGGTTTCCAGGATTACTCGCCGTGACAGGCGAAGATCCCCCCAGTCCCATTCCACGAACCTCGATTATTTGCCCTGGTGTTAAGGGGGATGCAAGGAGACTTGCGGGATTGAGCAAAGCCGTGATTAAAGGCTCTTTCTCGCTGGAGAAGTTCAGATCGAATATAACTGTGCCGTAGCCGGGATTCGCAATACCGCCAATCGACTTCGCGGGCGGAAGCGGGCTCGAGTAGCTGTCAAGCGCTAGGGACGCGATGATCAAGCTGCCATTGCGAGCCACACAGGAGCCGATAGCTGGAAGACCATTCAGACCGTTGATCTCCCTCAGTGGTCCCAGGTAGGTAAGCGAACGCGAGATCAGATCTACCCTCGCAAGAAAAGGATAAGAATATTCTCCTCCAAGATCCAAGAACCCATCGAGGCCCTGGGCATTAAGCGTCGCGTTTGCCGCGATGTCACTAACCGCGGCGGTTCCCAACACGAAAAACGTGTGCCCATCGCCGGTCACTATTGAATCGACCAGTCCCGGTAACGGGACGGGCGAGGAGAAGGTGAGGCGCGACCCGCTCGGATCGATTACACCTAACACCGGCTTGTAAGAACCCGGATATGGCGGCGGCGCCGTATCCGGGGAAACCGGATAATCGAATGCCGCTGTGTTTCCGGTAAACACTACACTGCCATCGGCTGCCAGCGCTGACGATTGATAGCCAGGAGAAATGCCGTTCACCGTTGGCTGAGCGACCGTGTCCCAGCTGCCGCCAACATAGGTGGACCAGAGAAGCTCTTGCATTGAGGAGTCCATCTTTGTAACAAACAGGTCTATTCCACCGCCGCGACTCGTCTGATAAGCCCCCGGTGTTACAGGGAAGAACCGCGAATTGGTATCGCCAAAGAGGTAGATATTTCCCTCGGCATCCAACTGCAGACCCGCACAACGGTCGGCGCCTTCGCCACCCAGAAATGTCAAAGCCTCGTAAGCGCTACCGTCCGGACTAAGCCTTGCCGCAAACACATTGTAGACTCCCTGGAGATGTGTCTGGACGGCACTTGGCGAAGCAGGAAGATTTGGATCCGCAGTGCTCCCACATACGACCGCCGAACCTTTCGAATCGACCGCAAGTGCACCCCCAGTTAAGGCGATAACTCCGCCCAGGAACGTTGCATATACGAGCTCGCCGCTCGGTGAGATCTTGAGCAGAGTTGGAGTGATCCCCGTTCCAGGGTAGGCTTGAACGGCGTTGCTCGTAATTGGAGCGGGATAAGTGACAGCTGTATACTCGGCGTTCTGTTCAATATGATTTGCAAGTACGTACACATACCCGGTCTGGTCGACCACGACCTGCTCAGGCACCAGTCCGTTGAGGTAGGTTCCATAAAGAACTTGGGAGCCTTCCGAATCCAGTTCCAGCAGAAAGCCGGTGATGTCGCCGAAGTCTGCGGGATAGGCACGCTGAAACCCGTTCGATGTGACAGGCAAGCCTGTAAAGGTCCCGCCCACAACATAAATATGACCGGCAGCGTCAGTAGTAACAGCGGTAGCGTCAGCTCCTGCCAGCAAGCTCAGCCATTGATCGAACGGTCGCGTCGAGTCCGCCGACTTCGACCCTGGCAAGCTTACCGATTCGAGCGCGGTGCGCTGAGAGTAGCGTCGCAGGGCTGGCAAGTTCTGAAGCGGCGCCGGTTGGCGCACAGGATCCAGATGAGCAGTGCTTAATTGAGCTCTTAGCGGTGAAAAGCCGACCGAGAGTAAAAAAGACGCGAACAGCGCACGATGGAGGGCTGTTACGCGGATGTCGGGGAGCGCAATACACTGTAACAACTGGCAACTATACAAGATCCTCATTGCTTGCGTTATCTCTACTGTACCGCTGCAAGGTAGCAGGAACATCCGCGCAAATACATCACATAGAGGTGCACGCACGGCATGGCGATTTCTTGGCACGTTGTTGGAGACCGCAAATAATCGCAGATTCCAGTCAGCCTGAAAACGGTGTTGCGGGAGACGGTACAAGCGGAAAACGCTTATGTTCGCTCATGTTTATATAGGGCGCACCTGCGGGACCGCGTGACGGGCGTTTACTGCGATTGCGCCGAATCCCGCGCTTTCAAGAATGAATCCACGTTGCTCTTGTCAATCAACGTGGCACCCGTGTCTACAAAAGTGGGGATGGGAGAAAAAGAATCCTGTGCCCAATTCGCGTCCAGCGGTGTGATCTTGTTGTGGAACAGATCATCCACCATCTTCAGGCCGTAGTAAGCCATGGTGTACGATTTCTG